>JAITDV010000314.1 GCA_031282385.1 Planctomycetaceae bacterium
TTGTTCGGTTGTTTTGGTATTATTGGTCATGATAGAGTTCCCATTACAGTAAGAAATATTATTTTTTGTATCATCAAAATTTTTTCTGATGATATTGTTCACTAAATTTTATGGACGAAAAATATGAGTTAAGTTTGTATAAATCAGGATCATGTTTTAATAGAGTATTTTTGAAACAAGACAAAGAAGAATAAGTGTGTTTATATTTCCAAAAACGAAGTTCATTCAGTAGTACAAGATCAAGAAAAACAAGAACATTTGATGCTACTAAACTTATAGGAATATCGTAATGTTTTTTGGCATTATCATTATGATCAAAAAATGCAACCGGATAAAATCGTTCTCCATGAACAATTATTGGCATAAGCCGATATTCATTCCCACAACCGTCATGACCGATAGGAATGTACCCATTTTCTTTCCAATTAGGATGATAGCGGATTACTTCAAATAAATCAATGCCAACATGTTGACCAATACCCAAACCAAACAATTCACCAATAGTAAAAAGATTACTATTCTTATTGCTAATAATTCCATTACAAATACGAAACCAAATTTTTGCTTCATCTGGCAATAAAAAACAATTTTCGTCACAATATTTGTCAATCTCATCAGTGGAAATACCGCCTTCAATCAACAGGGTTGTTGTTTTGAGTTGTTGAAGTGTTCTTTTGATTCTTGAAATGATTTTAGGATAACGGTTCATGATTCCATTCGGCGGATAGAGTTCCCAATCTTCATCATTAATGTCAAACTCAAATTTTGCTTGCTTTTTGGCTTCTTCTATCGACAAATGACATGTATCACTAACACGACCATTCACAAAATGACAAAATAGAAAAAAAAGTCCTACTTTATCCTCTTCAATTGTTAATTTTTTCCAAGTACCAAGAAACTCCAGTGATGTCGGCTCATAAGCACATTCATATGAAGATTGATTCAAAGATTGGTATAATATTTTCATTAGTTTTTATTTTTTTGATGTATTACGTTATTTAATATAGATATGAAGGTTTTCAATAGATTCTCCCAAGTCATTCAATGATTCAAAATGAACATGAGTCCCTCCATCCTTTTTACCATGTCCATCAGGGTTAAGGTCTGAATCAGTCATACGAAATTGACGTGTTCCATTCGCAGATCGAAAAATTCCAGGTGCGATTTCTGTATAGTTTGATCCTAACCATTTTGTCGCACTATCTAATACGATGTTCGTATCTACTTTACCATGTCCTCCCAATTGCAATGTAGTAGTTTTACCTTGGTTTGTCTTCGCACACATATTATGCACGAGCAATCCCCAATCAGTTACCCGATAAACATGTTCATTGAGTACTTCAATATTATGAACTTGTTCTGGTCCCGGTCTTGGCAGGATTTGAACAACCTTTGCCGTTTGACCGCTATAAAGTTGTAACTCTTCACCCGGTTGTAATTTTCCGGCTTCGACAAAGTCATTGTGTGTTACTGACCAGAATGGGTGATTATCTGTACAACCTATCGGTTTTGATAAACCTTCAACATGAACATCAATCGTATTCGCCGCTTCATGGTGAAATGTTCCGGTAATAACATTTCCTTTGCCACGTTTGATTAGTGGGCAAGGTTCAATATTTAAGACTTTTGCTAAACCCTGTGCACCTAATTCAGGCAAATCAAGAAATATTGTTGTACCAATAGCAGCTTGCGATTCTCCAATCCAACTCAATGGTCGCAACAATGTAATATCAAGCCGTTTCCCATTCGGCTTAATCATTTCAAGCGTCAACTTACGCCATGTCACTGGATCGGGATCAGGAAAAAACGTTGCGCGATCTGAATCTGTTATTTCAGGATTCGTCCCAATTGCCCGCTCACCAACTTCAATATCTTGTATCTTCGCAAAACGAACATCGTTTGATGGCGAATAAACAACAGGTTTGACAGGTGTTTGATTTACTGTATCGGAATTATTGAAATTGTTCAAAAAGAACAACGCAAATCCAATCACAAACAAAATCAAACTACTTGTTAAAAGATATTGTCCCAAACGATTATGGAGTGTTTCTTTTTCTGCTGGATTGTTGTACAATGTAATAGAATTATTACCTGTATTTTCAGAAACAAATTTATTGTTTGTATTTTTCGTTTTATTATTTGAATCAGTATTTTTTGTTTCAAAGTTTTGTTTTTTATTTCGGTGTGATTGAATTACTAAACCTGTTACTGTAATACAAAGCATTACTGCAACAAACGCACCGCATTCGTGTTTAAGCAACCCGATTTGTTGTGTAATCGCAATTGTCGCTTCCTCTTCCGTGATTTCTCCCTTGTCCAGCATAACAACCGTATCATCAATAAAGCAGAACAAACTGTTCAACTTGGGACCATAACCAATATCAATCAAAGTGGAAATTCCGACAAAAGACGCTTCAAAATACTTTCCTTCCGAAAACAATGTTACCATTTGGCTATAAGTTTTATCAAGTTCGGAAATCGCTTTGATTTGATCATATTTTCCAGACCAACCGAATGTTGCCCATTCTTTGAGACCATCTTTTGCCCCGTCCG
>JAITDV010000386.1 GCA_031282385.1 Planctomycetaceae bacterium
AACATGACCGTCAACCGGATTGGCAACATGTGTTTCTGCACCTGATAAAAACGAAACCGGAAATTGTCCTGATTGACCAAGAAAAAGATAATCATGAAAACCGGAATTTGTTACGTTGTTAATTTCTTTGTGATGTGATGTTTGATTTGGCGAGTTAGCAGGAATGAGGTTAGTAATTGAAGGCGGCAATTTTCCGTTGTCCAATATTTTTGTAACGATAAATTGCGGATTATCATTGGGAGCAAAAATATGTTCTGATGACGGAATCAACTCTTGCCATCCGAACCGCGTCAAGTCAATCTCTTCAGGCGAAGTTTGTATTGACGGATCGGAGAGTTGTGCATAAACGTCAACATTTTTATTTAGTTGTTGTACTTTTTGCATTACAACCAATTGCGTAACTTTACCAATAAAATAATTTATTGCCGGATAAATTATTACAGCAATCGAAATCCCAATAACTGCTGAAATTATCAATTGACGTAATATACTTTTTTTAGCAGGCGGTTGTTTATCTGATGTGTATTGTTTTGATCGGCGGCGATTTATACGAACAGGCGTAACAATATTATCGTTACAATTATTATTGCCCGTAATCGCATCGTCAAAACCAACCCGCACAAGATTTCCGTCGGCAGAATTGTTATCAGATGTGTTTATGGATTCGGAGTCGCAGATATTATTTTTTTCCAGCGAATCAAAACACGCAATAGTTAGCGGCAACTGCGGATTCGGATTAAATTGTGCGATAAGATTTTGCGGTTGAATATCTGTTTCAATTGGAGAATTTTTTTCGGTGATAATTGTTTGAGAGTTGGATTCGGTAATTGGAAAAAGATGTATGTTGTCTGTGAATTTGTCGTTTTGTGTTGTTGTCCAGATGTTGTCGCAAGTACGCCGTGTCAAGTCAGACGGCGGATCAACAGTTTCAAGTAAAATATCAAGAGGCGAAATTTGTTTTTGTAATTTTGCAAGCTCTCCCCGCAATTTAGGTTGTCTTGCCAATTCCCGTTCTACTTCCGCAACTTCGTCCTCATCCAACACATTCATCAAATAACCCAACAACAGTTCTTGTTCCACCACAATATCACCCATCCAAACCTCAATATATAAACCTTATTTCAAATAAATTTTACGTACTAACCACCCGCTTTAGAAATTCGGCAAATCAATAACATCAATAACAACTATAAACTCGTACAGTTTAAAATATCAAAATAAACCTACTCAAAAATGCAATACATTCTACGTATAAACCAGTTACTTGGTTGACAAAAATTACAGCCATCTTTGAACAAAATATCAGACCGCGAACCAAAGGCTACAGAGTATATCAAATTCCAAAAGATCGGTAAATAGGGAAAATCAGTCATCAGTGTCTCAATTTTAAGCTAAGCTAATAAAATCGTTTTTGACACAATAACGCAGCAATTTGTAGTACGAATAGTATATTTGCCAATATTATTTATTACGTACAAAACTTGAAAGTACAACTATTATTGAGACGTCAAATAATAAATCGTTACAGAAAAAATATTACTCTAATGATTTCACTTGTTCAGTAAATTTTGTGAATAATCCTTTTTTGTCATCTTTATACTGTTCGTACTATAAAATTACGGGATTAAAGAGCGAAGCCTACTTTCCGACAGGTAAGCAGGCGACGGCAAATGAAATTAAAGTGTGAACAGTTTAAAAACTCATTTTGTAACCATTCAGTCTTGTATGTTTTTAACATACTTTAGAATTTCTCTTGACGGGTGAATTTAATTTTTTTATTATTTGCTGTTGCAGAAACTTATTAACTTGCTTAAATTTCTTTAAAAACGTAAATAAGTACAAGGCAGGACTACTCTCCATTGTAACCGAGAAATTTCACATTACACCACAAAAAATTCACCTTTTTCGTTACAAAAAAGTTTTTTTGAAGTAAAAAGAGTATAAACCTTTTCCACAACTCGAATATAAAACTTACACAATCCAAATAATATGAAAAATAAAAGATTGGTAATTGTTGAATCTTGTGAGCAGTTAGAAAAAAGGTCTAGTGTTTATTTTTTGACTTTTTTATTACTTTTCCGTTTTAATGGTTTTGATGTAGTTGTGTCAAGTTCATGTATTAGTCTGAAAGGTGTGTTTTTGACCTGTTTCCGAACTGCGCCGGAACGAATACATTGAACGCAAACTCTTACCGTTTTAGTCTCTCCGCTAGGGAGTGTTGTTTTAACATTCTGTAGATTCGGCAAGAATTGACGGCGTGTAATTCCAGTTATTTTCGTACCAACTCCGCCAAGATATTTCGCCTTACCACGAGTCTCAACACTATTTCCAATAATACGCCCCTTGCCGCAAATTTCACAAACTCTGGACATGATTTATCCTTATCTGATTTTCTAAAATACTGTAATTTCCAAACTAAAGTAAAACCTATAAACATTGCCAAGCCCGACGCCGCTGACCAAAAACAAATTCATCTGCCCAGCTTTGTCTCCAACCCGATAGTTCCCAACCACCTTTGGAGGCGTAATAAGGTAACGCAAAAAGCATATTTGACAAGTGGGGGGGAACTCAAACTCGTAATAATTCCCCTTGACATAGATTGAGAATTTTCACATAATCCGCAACCGACGCCTCAAACTCACAGGAAATAACAGACAAATCTCTCTTATACTAATTGCTAATCATACTATAAATTACATAACAAAAGAGCGTAAAAACCTGCTTTCCAATAGGTAATAAGACGACGGCAAAGAAAAATTAAAATATGAACGGTTTATAATTTACATAAATTTTCAAGCAAATAATTCAAAGACACTTTCAGTATTCCAACTTCCGATTCGATTTCGCAAAACGAGCTTAATGTAACTTTGGCGTATTACCTTAACAATAAACGGATGTACTTCCAACAACCTTCCACTTCTAACTTTTCCAACAATAAAGGCGTCTCCATTGAACGCCGACAGCCGAACTACGCCAAATTTTTCTTAAATAACTCATTACTCGGCTCTGAATCTGAATTCGCAACAGGAAAAAATTATTCTCGTTTTCTTTTGCCGCAAATATTTTCGTTACAATTATTCTCTATTGCGTTTTGCTTCTGCTTGGCTTTTGTAGGGCAAGACAATTTTATTAATTTTCTTAACTTGCCAAATTCGCAAATTTCATTTGCTGATGAAATTGAATACGATGATAAAACATCAAAAGATTTACTTGCCAATCCGATGGAAAAATATTTTGTTGATGAAAACACAAATCAAATCGAATCATCCGATTTGAATCATAATAAACAAACCCAAATCACAAAATCCGCAGGTTTCGCTGATCGCACAATTCCGATTCCTATTCCGATTACAAACACCGCCATAAAAAAACAAAATAAACAACCAAACAGAATAAAACTAACATCTGCCATTGATGACCAAAATCAAAATAACTCTGCCCCTAATAATACAAACAATATTGATTCGTCCAATGAGTACGTTGATCCATTCAACGCCCAAGCTCCGCCGAGCTTATTGCCAAACTCACAACCAACAGAACCAAATTACAATCACAACGATCTTAATAATTTCAATAACTACAACTACACTGACAACAACCAAAATAACATTGGATTTTACCAGCCCCAAACACCGCAATCTTACTACCAACCTCAAGATTACACTCTTCCCAATTTTCCCTATCCAATTCAACCCGAACAATTGCAACAATATTATTCTCAATATTATCCACAATACTATCCTCAATATTCACCGCAGTATTCACCTCAATATTATCCATATTTTTATGGTATGTATTCGCCGTTTGGTTATGGTCAAAGTTATAATCCGTACAATTTTTATGCGCAAGAAAATTTTTATAATAATTCTCCAGATTCAGAACGTGGTTCTATGCCTCAACCAAATTCGACACGGCGTGAAGAGTTATTTGAATCAGAAGCGTCGCGGGATTTGGAACGTATTGCACGGCGTGAAGCAGCAGAGGCGGCAAGATTGGAAGCAGAATGGAGTCCCAAACCGCCGCAGCCAATTCTTTATCCACTGCTGACTAAAATATGGGCTTGCGTTACAACTCTCAGTCCATTCAACACTCCAACAGGACCTGACCGCGGTGTAGGAATGCCGTTGCGAAATGGTAGTTGGTTGGATCGACCATATTATTTCGGCGCCTTTATCGGCAAGATAAGCGGTTCGGAGTTGGTATCGAATATGATTGAGCAGAATAGCGGGGCAAACGGAGGATTAGTTCTCGGTTACAATATGAACGAATACTGGGGGCTTGAAAGTCGTTTACATTTTGCGTCAATTGACATAAAAGAAACCGCAAACGGCGCAGTACAATACGCATTATGGTATGCCGCAAAAAATCCAGGCATGACAGTTTATGTGCCGGGTTTGACAACAAGAAGTAATCAACTTACAGTAATTGATATAAGTGTACATTATTATCCTTTGGGCAATGCAAGATTTCGTCCGTATTTTAAGTATGGACTTGGGTATGCGCGTGAGTCGTTCTATGATACGTTCGGTCAGAAACGAACAGCGGAAACACTGGCAATGCCGTTTGGTTTTGGGTTACGATATTGGTGGAATAAGCAATTTGCGATTCACGCAGATATTGTTGACAATATAATTTTTTCACATGATATTGTTAAAACACAAGGCAACTGGTCTTTCTGTATCGGCTTGACTTATTCATTCGGAAACAACAATAAACGCCGACCAATAGTACATTGGCCATACACCCCAAGCAGCGGTTCAAGAAGATAAAAGATAACTTCTAAAAACATATTTTCCAAAGTTTCCTTTATTATCAATATTGGTTTTATTATCGATGTTAATTTTATCTATATTTTTCACAAAAATTGACCTGTTAAATTATTTACTTTATTTTTATTTCAATTATTTTTGATCTTTTTAAGGATTTTTTTGCACGTACCGTATTGTCCCGTCTCCGCTCAATATGTACATTGCCCAAAAATACGGATGTGTCCAAACCGGTATTTTTCTTTACGTTCTTGTTGTAAAAATTCACGTTGTGCTTGTGCTAATGCATCTGTTGCCGGTTTACCGTTGGCGATATGTTTCATCGTTCCATTAATTACCAACGGCCCGTTTGGTCATAAACGTCCCAAATACTTGTAACAACTGCTCCGGCACCGCCTTGTAACAATGCCCGTTGAATACCGAACAAATCATCACTCGGCAACGGCGATTTCTCAGACAAACCCGAATAACATGTACTCAGCACAATCAAATCTTTCTTTATTGATGCGTAAAATAATTCACCTGCCGTTATAATATCATCACCTTCATCATCGTTTGTTTTTCGCAACATAAAGTAACTGTCAAGCGGTTTTTTTGCATCGTTCATTCCGTGAGTTCCAATTAAAAGGAATCATGGTTCTGCCAACGTATTACTTACAGAATCTTTTGTTACCTGATTTTCAGCAAGAATCGAAACCCGCTCGCCGAATGTCTTTTTCACATTTTCCAAGTCTTTTTTCACACTCATCATACTTTATCTTCGACCAGATTTCGAAGCCCCGATTTGTCATGATCATATTTTCCAATGCAGATTGCGCATTTCTAAGAGCCGCGTCAAGATATTTTGTTACAAATTGATCAGTCAAAAAAAGTTATTCCATCCGCCAGAGTTGCCGCAATATTCATTGATGTGCAGGTTACAGAAGTTTGTCCAATCTCTGCAATAAATGTCAACAAAAGAGCGTTTTGCGCCGCTTCCATTCCCGCATCGCGGGCTTCTGGACTTAAACCATGTAACTTGCGTAGTGTAAAACTTACTTGTTCAATATTTGTTCGCTCACCAACTACACATTTATCCTGACAAGCTCCTGGATCTGTAAGACCTAAAAAGTCATGGTACGAAACAAACAAATTTCTAGTATAACGATATAAATTTATATCTCTACTCCTAAACTCAATCGGATACTCGCTTACCCATTTACCAACCTCCGAATCATACCAACGATTTATATTCCATTGCAAACCGTTTACTTTATCGGTTAATTTTCCAGTGTAGGCAAAATATGTTGAAGCGTTATTTTTCGTTACAGAAATTAATTTTCCGCCTTTTGAAATATCCACAAGATCAACACTTATAGGTTGCAACCAATTTACGCCTGTATTAAATACTTCTATCAACAATAAATTTTTATTTGAACCTCGTCGAACAATACGATCTCTTTTCTCAAAATCAAATATCATATCGTATGAAGATTCACTATGTGCTTTATGTCCGTCTGATTCACATGTGCAACGAAACACAATTGGCACATGACCCAATTGTTACTGAATAGTTACATTTTTTGTTGCGTTTCGTCGTAGTTGTCCGCAAGCGGCGTTTATTTTGTCGCCTTTACGCATTCGTATTTTGACTTGTAAGCCGCCGGATTTTAGTTGATTGACAAATTGTTCTATAACTTGTTTTGAAGGCGTTTTTAATTCTGAGTCTTTAATTGGATTAAGTGGAATAATATTTACAATTGCCGTCTTGCCCGACAACAAATTAACCAATTCGATTGCATGTTCAGGACGATCATTTACACCTTCAATCAGAGTATATTCAAATGTTATTCTTCGTCCGGTTTGTTTGAAATAGTAATCTGCGGCGTTGAGGATTTCTTGAATGTTGTGTATTTTGTTTTCTGGAATTATTGATGAGCGTATTTTATTATTCGGTGCGTGCAAGGAGATTGCGAGTTTGTATCCTTTGCCGCCTTCTTTTACATAATCTGCAAGCCGAATTATACCTGCCGGAATTCCAACTGTAGAAATTGTTACACGCCGAATACTCAAATCTAAACCGTCCACCGAAGTTACCTCATCCAAAGCATAAAGCAACGAATGTAAATTCAACAATGGTTCGCCGATTCCCATTACTACAATATGAGTGAGACGTTCTTCGGATGGAAGTAATATATTGAGGCGAAGTATTTGTTCGAGAATTTCGCCGCGAGTAAGATTACGGACAAATCCATTCATGCCGCTTGCACAAAAAACGCAACGCATTGCGCAACCGACTTGTGTACTTATACAAGCTGTTCGATGCCCGCGATCATCCCGCAACAAAACACACTCAACCCGCTCGCCATCCAACCACTCTATCAATAACTTTTCCGTAAAATCATCAGAAATTTCATGAAGTAATTCCTTGCCGTGAAACACTGAACCAAAACGTTCAATAAGACTCAAACGAAATTCGCGTGATAAATCCGTCATCAAATTAAAATCTGATACTTTGCGCGAAAATATCCAACGCCGAATCTGATTTGCCCGAAATAACGGTACGCCGAAAATCGAAGCTAACATCGACTTGTCATATTCAAGAATCATAAAATTAATCTCCAAACAATACACAATAACATAACCTGTAAATAAATTTTTTTGATTGTTTCATTGTGTTTTATTCGATTTTTATTTTTATATTTTGTGTTATTATGCCCGTGATATACTGTTCATACTATAAATTGCCTGACTCAAGAGCGTAAAAGCCTGCTTTCCGATGGGTGAGCTGGCTGTGGTGAAGGAAATTTAAAGTGTGAACAGTTTAAATATCGCTCGGTAAAAACAAATTATAGCTTTTGAGTCTTCTGATTCTTACTGGTTTCACGGAAATTCAGTATTTTCATTTGAATAGTTATGTTTCATTTAATGATTTTGTTTTGTTTATTAACTTTGACAATGATTGGTTTATGTTTTTTGATTTCTTTTTCGTCAAAATTTGCGTAAGTCAATATTACGACGATGTCGCCTGCCATACCGTTTCGGGCTGCGGGACCGTTTAACAGAATTGTGCCGGAACCGCGTTTACCTTCTATTGCGTATGTCGTGATTCGCGAGCCGTTGTTCAGATTCAACACATGAACCTGTTCATTAGGCAAAATATCCGCCGCTTCAAGAAGTATCGGATCAATCGTTATACTTCCTTCATAAGCAAGATCAGTTCCGGTTAATACGCCTCTGTGTATTTTTGATTTGAGCATGTAACGTTGCATTATTATAATTTTTTGGTTAAGTGGTTAATGTTATCTTTAATATACTTTTCATATATTAAATTTATATCTATTCAGTGGATTGTTTTTGTGTTGTATGCTGTGAAAAATAGGGTTGAAAGCCTTTAATCAGTAGCGTATGGCAACGTCCTACGAAAGGATTACGATAACTCAAGCCCTGAAAATGCGGCATCAAAACTCAATTGAACATGCTAAAAAACACAATGCATTGCGTCTCACATAGATTTAATGATTACGCCCTTTCAGGGCTAATTTTGTGTTTTATTCTTTTCGTATGGCGTTGTCCTACGCTATTGATGTCGGGCTTTCAGCCCATTGACAAAAAATAATTCAAAACATTTCACGATAAAAAATACACGCGACTGAATAGTTACTTAAAATTCGGTTTTCTTTGTTTTATGAACATAAGTAACAAAATAAACTTTTACGGTATAATAATTTGAACAATATCTTAAAATCAAAAAATCAAATGTGATGAGTATATTCTTTTTTGTTACGATAATTCAATACGTTAGGTTTTGTGCTGAAGTTGCGGCGAGTTTACCAGACGCGAGAGCAAACTGGATATTGTAACCGCCGCAATTGCCGTCCACATCCAGAATTTCACCGGCGAAAAATAAATTCGGTACAATTCGTGATTCCATTGTATATCGGTTTATTTCGTCTGTTGCAACTCCGCCGGCGGTTGACATTGCTTCGTTCCAACTGCCTGTTTGTTCAACTGTGAAAGAAACGAATTTCAATTGTTGCCTTATTTCTCGCGGTGTTTCAGCAGCAGGCAAATCTAGCGGGACGTCAAGTTGATGGAGTAATTGTATCACAAATCGCAACGGAATACCGGAATTTGCTAAAACGTTTTTTAATGTTTTTTTACCGATAAAAATTTCCGATTCGGATTTCGCATCAATGATTGAAATACGTATTTCATCAAGTGGTTTAATATACCGACTTAAATCAAGTATGCCGGGTCCTGATAATCCGCGATGAGTAAGCAACACATCGCCGTTACAACAATAAATTCTTTTTTTGTTACGAAAAATCTCAATTTGAGTTTGTAAAAATGAGGTGCCGGCGGAATCGGCAAATTTGAAATTTTGTACAATAATCGGAACCAATGCCGGTTGTGGAGTTATGATTTTGTGTCCTAAAGATTTGGCGAATTTGAGTCCGTCGCCTTTGGAACCGGTTGATGGATAAGAGCAACCGCCGGTGGTGAGAATTAATTTTGTTGACAAAAAAGTTGACGATTCTGTCTCAATTAAAAAACCATCTTGAATTTTCGTAACGTTTTTTACGGTGGTGTTAACTAAAATTTTTTCTTTTATTGGTTTGAATAATGCGTCACGTATTTCTTGGCTTTGCATTGATTGTGGAAATATTTTGCCGTCTTCACGTTCAAAAAGCGTTATGCCGCGTTCAGCAAAAAAACGAGTTACGGCAATATTATCAAACGCAAACAATGCCGGTTTAACGAAGCGGGCTTTTTGGTTATTGCCGTATTGAGTCAGAAAATCTGATATTTTGCCGGCGTGAGTAATGTTACATTGACCTGATCCGGCGAACAATAATTTTTTACCTGCTTCGTTATTGCGTTCAAGAATACGAAAATTATCACCGCAAAATGCGGCAGCACAAAGTCCGGCAACTCCGCCACCAACAATTACAATTTCATAATGCGTGATATCTTGAGACAACATAATTTGCGTACAGAAAATCGGCAATAAGAAAATTTAACAAAATTATCAAAATTCAAATATGGAAGTTACTTAAATATGATTTACCGTTTTCGACTTCCGCTGAAATTCGGCACGCCGCCTTGTGGCAAGCCTTGATAGTAATGTAGATATTGTCTGAATCCGGCGGGTTGGTTTCCGGTTAAAGAAGGGCGATAATGTGGCGCTTCGAGGATTTGGCTCATGTTACGTTGGCGGGCGTCTTGATTTTTGATTTGGTTTGATTGGTTTTGCAATTCTTTTAGTAAGTCCATTTGCGGGCGGACAAATGCTTGATAATTGGGCAACGAACCGCTACGGTTGTTGTACATTGAGAGCCATGGACTGATTGACGGACGCGAGGATTGAGCTTCGGACAAATTTATAAAGGCGGCCGTTAAAAATATTGTCATAGCGATCAAGCAGACCGGCTTACGCAACAATTCATAAATTTTCGTAACCATAATTCACCTTCTAATCTAATTTTGTTTTTATAAATTTAGTCTGTACACGCAACAGACACATACATGTTATACTGAAATAAACGTTAAAATTTGGCAATTCGTGTGGGCTTATTTTCTATTGGCAAGTTCGTTTTCAAATTGCGTATCATATTGTTCGTACTATAAATTACGCGACTCAAGAGTGTAAAAGCCTACTTTCCGATAGGTAAGCAGGCGGCGGCAAATGAAATTAAAATGCGGACGATCTAAAATATAACACGTACAACCAATTTCTCAATCCCAACTCCCAAAAATAAACGAAAACAATAAACAATTTAAATTTAATATTTCGGGAACGGCAGAGGGATAATTTTAAACTATTCAAACTTGAATTTTCGGCAACTTCCGCAAGTTTGCCAAATTGGAAAGCCAGTTCCAACACGATTACAATCACGAATGCTATACTGCTGCTCGTACTATAAATTTTGCGACTCAAGAGTGTAAAAGCCTGCTTTCCGATAGGTAAGCAGGCGGTGGTAAAGGAAAAATGTGTTGGGTATCGTTACAATTATGCAGACAGTAACAGTTGGTATCGTTTTTTTTGTTTTATTTAATTATTATTTTAGTTTTGTTTTTCAATGACAAACAAAATCTGTTCTATTTGTAACGAAAAAAACAATTATTCTTCACTGTTCAAAATTCAAAATCCAGTTTTTGTAATATTTCAGTGGATTTATTGTTTTGAGTTAATTGACAAATAAATCTATTTCGTAACTATTCATTAGCAGGATTCAATTGTTTAGGAAAAAGGGATTAGGAACAAAGCAGACCCAAACGCAGCGTTCCAAAGTAAACAACCATTATGTATCCAATATTCATTAGTAGCAGACAACGCCAAAAAAATTGCGTCCTTATTCCCTTATTCTTTCGGTGTTGAAATATCAAAAAAACATAATAGACCTTTTCGCGAACCTGTAGGTTTTTTGTTGCGTTGATGTATTTTTAGGTTAGAGAAAAGGTCTAATGTACAATTGATCAACAGATGAAAGTTTTGATAACTCGATTTCAATTTGTTTATTATTTTTATCAATCAATTTAACTTCGATGAGTTTCTTGTTTGCTGATTTCTCAATTGTAATAATCTTATCTTTCAACTTGTCCGAATCAAATAAATATTTCGGTAATTTTTGATCAATCGGAAGTTGATAAGGTTTTGCAAGTTGATGTTCCGAGTGCTGTCTGAATAAATTATCCGTACCAAGTTGACAATAATACACAATAGTTTCACAACGAATTTTTGCCTTGCCCCTTTTGAGGCGAAATCAAAGTATAAAACAAAAAAGCCGCAACACAAATTTATTGAATTGTTGTTATTGTTTGGGGTGTTTGGGAAATTGCCAGTATTTTTTGGTATTTACAAATATGAAATTTTGTGGTAGTTTGGTGACAAGTTGAAAAAGATATTTTCAAATATTTTTTTTGTAAATAGTATTTCAATTTAATTAAACGTAGTTTGACAAGATTCAAAAACTAAATTCTCACATTTACAATAGTGAGTTTTACAAATAGTTCACACTTTAAGTTTCCGTTGTCAACACCTGCTTACCTGTATCGGAAAGCGGGCTTTTACACTTTTGAGTCCCGCAATTTATAAACTGTTCACACTTGAATTTTCCTTCATCGCCGCCAGCTTACCTATCGGAAAGCAGGCTTTTGCGTTCTTGAATCGCACAATTTATAGTACGAACAGTATAGTACTAGCGGTATAACTTTTTTGTGTTACCGAAAATTAAGGTGTGTTCGGTGCAATAGGAGCAAAATAATGATTAGAAAAATTTTACAGATTTTTTTTACTGCAACGTTAATTTCTGTTACAACAATTGCGGTTTCAGCATCTGATGTTGGGCTTGTTGGTCGCTGGACTTTTGATGATGAACAACTCAACATCGTTCGTAACGAAGTTAATCCACAAACAAACGCAATTGCATCTCAAGACATTCGACGTGTAGATGGCGTTTTCGGCAAAGCTGCTGATCTTTCAAGTAAACCGATAATTGAAATACCGCGTGATTTTGTACCGGTTGATCTTAAACAATTAACATTTTCTGCGTGGATTACGTTTTCCTCGCCGCTTACAAAAATTTTTCCGATAATCCGCAAAGATGATTCCGGCGCAACCGGCGAATATCGGCTTTTGTTTGCAATTCAAGGTAACAATAATATTCAAACTAAATTTCTCACGCTCGGTTTAAACACTGGAGAAAACTACGCCGAACTCGACGCGCCAATTGCAGAAAATGAATTAAACGACGGCAATTGGCATTTTGTTGCAGGTACGTTTGACGGTCAATATATGAAAGTTTACCTCGACGGCAATGAAATAGGTTCTTTTGAACGTCAATCTTCACGGCTTCAAACCGGCGCGGATTATCGCGGCTTGTCCAATAACAGAGACAGAATTGCTAGCGGTCAATTAGTTGCAGACGCTACAGTCTATAACTCAGGATACATTGGTTCTTTTACCAACAACGCAACCGGAAAACATACGTATGTTGAAAATTTCGATGGGAAAATGGATGACGTAAGATTCTACTCAATAGCTTTAAAACAAAGTGAACTTAAAGAAATGTTCGCATTGGGCAAGGGAAAAATTTCCGACGCAGTCAAATCCGCCGAAAAACACGCAAAATATTTTTACATCAAATCCACAAATTTTGATGAAACATTGAAAACAACTTTTGCTAACATTGAAAAACAAAAAAAATCAGGTTTTGCCATCAACAACGAACTTGACAGTGTTGCGTTGGCGCGGCTTATTCGTAATGATTTTCCAGCTGAATTTAACGCCTATATTGTGAAGTGGCAAAATAATCCTGTAAATATAATGATGTTGCCGCCAGATAAATTGATCGGTCGAGCCAACGTATTGTCGGAAGATTATTTTGAATATTTACCGTTGACAGATTTTCAGTGGATTGCGCTTTCCGAACCGAATCGTAAAATTTGGGAGACCGTAAAAGCAAACAAACAAATTTATGACAAATTGATCGCTGACCAAAATTCGTTTGACCCGATAATTATATATAGTCTTGTAGTTGATATGGAACGCTTGGTTGAATTTCGTCCGCAACATTCAGAACGAGTTGCACGGCGGACAAACAATAAAACGCCTGAAACAAAAAACCGCTCCGAAGCCGAAGCCAAAGCATTGAGTGAAAAAGAATGGTTGTTCCAAGCTCAAGATAAACCTACAATCGAACGTACAATTAAAGAAATCGGTTGGGCGCGATTTTTGGCAAAACGTATTTTGAAACAATATCCGCATCAAGTCGAATTTGACGCTGAATTGAAAAAACTTGACGAACTTGAAACACAAGCAAAAAACACAACAGGCGAAGATAAAAAATTATATTTTGCGGTACGTTCTGTCAAACGTGATATAACGTTAAAAAATCCTGTATTGAATTTTGATTCGTTGTTGTTTGTTGACGGACCGACTCCGCAAGGCAGTGAGTGGAATCATGAAACACGTCATCGTTTGGGTTATATGGCGGTTGCGGGCGGGCGGTTAATGACGATGAAAGGATTGAAACTTGACGGCACGCAGAAACAAACAAAAATTATGCCGCAAGAACCGCTTCACGGTTCATTTTGGCGACCAGACCTTTCTTACGACGCCAAAAAAATTATCTTCAGTTTCAAGCCGCACAACGAAAAAACTTTTCACATTTATGAAATCAATGTTGACGGTTCAGGTTTGCGGCAATTGACGGGCGGAATGTTTGATGATCTTGATCCGATTTATTTGCCTGACGGTAAAAACATAATGTTTATCACGAGTCGAGGACATATTTACGTGCGTTGTATGCCGCCGACTAATGCTTATGTTATGGCGAAAATGGGACTTGACAGTAAGGAACTTTACATTATTTCGCGCAACGGTGAACCTGAATATTTGCCGTCGGTGATGAATGACGGGAAAATAATTTTTACGCGTTGGGAATATACGGACAAACCGCTTTGGCGTTGTCAAAGTCTTTGGACAATGAATACAGATGGTACACAAGTTCAGACATTTTGGGGCAACCAATCTGTTTGGCCCGATTTGCTCAAAGACGCACGTCAAATTCCAAATAGTGAACGTGTGATGTTTATCGGAAGTGCGCATCATAATTGGTACAGCGGTTGTGTGGGAATTATTGATCCGTCAAAAGGATTTAACTTTCCCAACGGATTGACAAAAGTAACGCAAGAGTTGCGTTGGCCTGAATGCGGCAATGGACCAACTGATCCGATAGAAGTTTCAGCGGAACTTTATCATACGGCAGGAAATTACAACTCATATATTTCGTCGTATCCGTTAAGCGAAACTGATTTTCTCGTTTCAGCACAACGCCAAAGAGGTAAATGGATACTTTTGTTAATGGATGTTTACGGTAATCGTGAACTAATTCATGAAGGCGAACATCATATTTTTGACGCGCAACCGCTTCGTGTTCGTTCAACGCCGTCATTGCGTGCAGACACTGTAAATTTGCCTACAATGGAAACACGAAATAATCCGGAAACAGGGATAATTTACAGTAACAACGTCTATGACGACGCTCCAGCAGAACTTAAAGGTAAAGCAAAATTTTTACGAATCTGGTCAATTGAACATAAAACTTATACGTATTGGACAAAACGAAATTATGTTTCGTCCGGTCCTGAAATTTCGATCATTCAGTCCGAAGGCGTTAAAAAAATTATTGGTACAGTTCCAATCGAAGGCGATGGAAGCGTCCAATTTAATGCGCCGTCAGGTATCGCTTTGCACTTTCAACTTTTAGATGAAAATCATCGCGCGCTTCAAACAATGCGCAGTTTTACCGGCGTTCAACCGGGTGAGCAACGCGGTTGTCTTGGTTGCCATGAATCTCATGCGCGGACTCCGGTTGTTCATCGCACCGGCAAGGCGTTGAAACGATTAGCGTCTAATATTACACCGGTTTCTTGGAATGATATTACAGTAAGTTTTCCGCGTTACGTTCAACCGGTTCTTGACAAACATTGCGGCAAATGTCACGGCGACGTAAATAATGTTGCGCACAAAAAATTCAACTCGATTTCACGCCCAGGTTTTCTTGGTTTCCGTGAGCCGTACATAACGTTGTTAGGCAGTCCGACGTGGGGAACTTCTTATGTAAATTACAGAGGTCCCAAAGACCCGCCGTTTGGATGGGCGGATACGATTATGGTTGAAGCGTTTGATCAACGTGATCCGGTTGCGTATAGTACTTTTCCGCCGATGACAAAATTATCGTACAAAAGCAGACTTATTGATCGAATGTCAAGCGGAAAACATAAGGGCGTTAAAGTAACGGGTGAAGAATTATTGCGTGTTATTTTGTGGATTGACGCAATGGGACCTTATTATGGCGCGGAAGAATTACGGCAATTTGAAGACCCGTTGTTTCAGGGCAAAGATTGGCTTTCACAAAAACCGCGGGTTGCAACTGCACCAATAGTACCGCGACCGGGTCCATTTGATGCAATGCACCCTGAATTGGATTCGGCGTATGATGCTCCCGACCCTTCACAATATAATACATTACCTGCCGGAGTTTGCCGTGAATAAATTGAAATTGCGAAATTCATATTGAATACACTATGGAATTTTTGTAACAAAAAATATTTAAGCGGCTTTACCGATAAGTAAACCCGCGCAAGTTATCGAAATTTCAAGTGTGAACTTGACTGCTTAAAATTGCGGCAACTTCTAAAAAACTAATTTTCAGAATTGACAAATTTATAAAAGTAATTCATTTTATCCATGAATTGATACAATTTAACACAATTAAATTAATATAAATTTTATGACAATTTGTTGATAAAATGATTTTTTAGAAGTTGCCTTTTGTGTGTGTTTATTTTTTGCCAAAGTTATATTAATCGTATTTTTGGATTCGATATTAGCTTGTCCAAGTTCACGTCGAAATTGAAAATGCGAACTGTCTCAATAAAAATGATCTGTGTAACAATTGCTTGTGGTAGTCATACTCGAATGATTACGGAACAACGTAAACTTGCATCTGAAGGAATTCAACTTGTCGAGTTACGTCTTGATTTTTTGCGTCGTGAACCTGATTTGTACAGGTTGTTGTCTGCGCGTACTGGAGCTGTTATTGTAACTGCCCGCCGAAAACAAGATGGCGGAATGTGGAACGAATCCGAATCAAAACGATTGGCGTTGTTGCGGTCTGCAATTGTTTCGGAGCCGGAGTTTGTTGATTTGGAGTACGATGTCGCTGGAGAAATTGAGCGATTCGGAACAACTCGCAGAATCATCAGTTACCATGATCTTAACCAGACTCCAAATGATCTGGACAAATTATTTGTAGACATGGAATCAAAAGACCCTGATATTATCAAGATTGCCGTTACGCCGAAATCTGTTGATGATATGTTTCGGTTGATGAAATTTGTGTCTGATAAAAATCGTGTTGCCAAAGAAGCCGGAGATAAACTTTCGGGTAACGGCAATGGAATTCGTGTTATTGGTATTTGCATGGGAGAGCTTGGAAAGGCGACACGGATTCTAGCAAAAAGATTCGGAATGCCGTTTACTTATGCAACTTTTTCACGAGAACGAATTATTGCACCAGGTATTTTGGTTTATGATGAACTTCTCGGCTTGTACCATTACGAGACAACTAATAATGATACGGCAGTGTATGGAATAATTGCAAATCCAATAGGGCATAGTTTGAGTCCGTTGATTCATAATCGTTCTTATATTGAACAGAAAATCAACGCTGTTTACGTACCGTTTCAATTGGAAAGTCATGACGTTCATCGTTTTCTTGAGCGGGCGGCGGAATTTGGAATACGTGGAATAAGTGTAACGATTCCGCATAAAGTTACGGTTGTTGAGCGATTGACAAGAATGGAACCGGCGGTGGATAAAATTGGAGCTTGCAATACGATTGTTTTCAAAAACGGCGAGCGGATTGGTTACAACACTGATTACACTGCGGCTGTTTCAAGTATTGAGACGGCGATGGGCGGTGATATAAAAAATGAAATAGGAATTTTGCAAGGTAAATCCGCGTTAGTTTTAGGTGCGGGTGGTGCTGGAATGGCTCTTGTTTATGGTCTAAAAAAACGCGGAGCAAGTGTTACCGTAACTGACGCTGATAACAAAAGAGCAACAGAATTATCTATTCAATTTGGTTGCGACACAATTCGTTGGGAAGACCGTTACAATCTAACGCCTGAAATTATTGCTAATTGTACGCCTGTTGGAATGTACCCGAATATCAATGAAACACCTTTTGAACATCATAAATTATTTGCAGGAATGTTAGTTTTTGACGCAGTGTACAACCCAGAAAATACACTGCTGATAAAGTCGGCAAAAGAACGTGGCTGCAAAGTTGTCAGTGGAATTGAAATGTTTGTTGGGCAAGCATGTTTACAATTCAAATTATTCACCGGCGAAAAAGCTTCCGCTGCATTCATAAGAAAATTAATCAAAGATACAATCGCTTCCGCAAAATAATTTCGCAGAAAATTGGCAATTGCTAATCGCTGACGAATATTGAAACCGAAAATTCAACGTGTGAACAGTGTAAAAGCCTGCTTCCAATAGATACGCAGGTGACGGTAAAGGAAATTTAGAGAACAAGTTGAAATAAAGTAATATTTAACGGCTTGCTTGAACAATTTGATTCCACAAAAAATACAAACCGAATTTTAAACTGTAAGGTGTATAAATAAAAACATAACTTTTTTTCGTTACAAAAAAGGTTTAAACCTGTTCACACTTGAAATTTCGTTTACCTTCGCCTGCTTACCTATTGGAAAGCAGGCTTTTACGCTCTTGAGTCAGGCAATTCATATTACGAACAATTTAATCAACAATTCCTAGAAGTTTTTTAATTGATTCTTCTGAATGTTTTGGTCTTTGATGGTCAATATCTGCTCCGTTGCGTATCCATTCGTTAGTATTGTAGAGTTTGTTCCAACCTTGCCGCATTGTTTCTTTCCATTCTTTTCTTTGTTCTTCATCCCATAAATTCAAATTCCATTTCATGGCGCGTTCATATTGTAACCAATATTTATTATGAATTATACTGTTTTCACCTTCTTTATTTTTTTTGACCATTGCCAATGCGGTTTGATACAACATTATGCGATTTTTTCGTTGGATTTTAATTCCATCCTTAAACCCATAACTTACATCTAACATGCTCCAATTAATATTAAACAATCGCGTGTAATTATTCTGTTCGTTGGCATTTTTAGGAAACTCAGGCGGCGGATACGGAACAGGTAAATAAGGAATACCATAGTTGTCTCGTACAGCTTCTGTAGGTTCACCGGATACTTGATCAATTGTTACCGATGACATGATTGTATTGAAGCTGTAATTTCGATCTATCTTGACAAAATAATTATGAGGACCTGTTACAATAAATTGGACATGAACACCGCCCCAAAAATTACGCACTCTTGAGCGTGCAAGCGGAGGATTTTGACGTGCAAACTTTTCACCTTCAATTCCAATTAACGGCAACATGTCAATTGTAACCGGTTTGGAAGGTACTCCCGGAGGTTCTGTCGTAAATCTTTGATGTTGCCATTGCATATCTGTTGGATAAAATTCGATCAAATAATCACGCATCCGATTTGCGCCGTCATGTCCGTCTGGATTGACAAAATACATACTAATACGAAATGTTCCTTTATGATTAATTTTAAGCCAATACCAAAGATCAGGTCCATCAATATGCCAAGGATATGCTTCTCCGTGATCGTCCCATTCTGCTTGACGACGAACTCCGCTAACTGAGTTCCAAAGAGTTTTGGGATTGTAGTTATTACCGCGATTATAATGTCGCAAAGCATCCCATTTGTTCAAATGATTCGGTCCTATCCAACATTGAACATCGTAATCCCTGTTAGGGTAAAAAAAAATAGTGTCCCAAGGCGCCTGTGTTGCGCAAGCTATTGCCCATTCGCGGTATATTCTGCCTGTCCAGTCGCCTTGCGTTTTCCAATCTTCGCCAAGATATGCCGCGTATGGTGTTTCTAAATATTCGCGTGTTACTAAGTTAATTCTAACCTTCATTTTTTTGATTTCGTCCAATGTTAGCGGTTTTGGAGATGTTGGGAAGGGCGGATAAAATGCTGGTAGTAATTTTGTCATGGCGCCGAAAATGTTCTCTTTTATCGGCTTCAAGTTGCGTTTTTGCAATCTTAAATC
>JAITDV010000344.1 GCA_031282385.1 Planctomycetaceae bacterium
TGGAATACTTTATGAGAGTTTTGAGGACAAATCTGTTGTTGGTTATCTTGACGCAACAGAATCAAGTTTCTGGTTCAGGGGACACATGCCTGATTTTCCAATAATGCCAGGCGTAATTATGTGTGAAGCGGCAGCTCAATTGACCAGTTATTTTGCGAACAAGTACAATTTAATGCCGGGTTCGTTACTTGGTCTTGGCGGAATTGATAACGCAAGATTTCGCAGCACCGTAAAACCTGGTGATCGGCTTGTAATTCAAGCAAAAATGTTACATTACAAAAAAATATTAATCACGGCAGAATTTGTAGGGTTGGTTGAGAACAGAATCGCGTGCGAAGGAATCATCAAAGGAGTTCCCGTGAAAAAATAAAAAATTCATGACAATTTGGCAAATCATTTTAAACTATTCACCTTTTAAATTTCGTTTATTGCCGTTTGCTTACTTATTTGAGGCGGGCTTTGCGTTCTTGATTTCTGTAATTTTATAGTGCGATCAATATTACTTGTGAAAGAGTATTGTTGAATATTTGCGTATTTTTGGAAGATTGAATATGAGAATTGATAAGTGTGATTTAATTGAGACGGAGGAATTTGGTGTTGGCGGTTGTGGTTTGTCACGGGAAGTAATTGAAGCTGTAGTTTCATTTCATGGGCATTTTTGTGTTGGGTTAGCAATTGGAATTCGAGTTGGTGATTGGGTGCGTCGAGAGTTTGGTCATTCTGAAGATGAAGAGTTGGTTGCGGCAGTAGAAACAGACATGTGCGCAGTGGACGCAATTCAATTTCTAACCGGTTGTACTTTTGGTAAAGGTAATCTTATTTTTCTTGATTATGGTAAAAATGCGTATTCTTTTTTTCGTCGAAACGATGGCAAGAATGTACGGATTGCGCCGAGAATTGAGAAAAATGAAACTGGTGTAACTTACAGCGATTTACTGTTCGATTTACAGGAACAACGTAAACAACTTGATCCCAATGATACCGAAGGTCAAAAACGAATTCGGGAATTGATGATTGATCGTGTTTTGCGGACAGATTTTGACAACATGTTTTCAATTACACCGGCACGAATCCCAATGCCGGAAAAAGCCGGAATTTTTAAGAGTTTTCCTTGTGCAAAATGCGGCGAGTTGGTTATGTTAACCAGACTCACAAAAAATAAGAACGGAAATAACCTTTGCAAAGAATGCATAAACAACGATCCCGATTATTAGAAAGAATATCTGCAACTATACTGTTCGTGCTATAAATTGCTTGACTCAAGAGCGTAAAAGCCTTGTTTTCCGATAGGTAAGCAGACGGCGGCAAAGGAAAGTTCAAGCGTGAACAGGTAAATAGTTCGTTTATTTCCGTCTGCCCAAACAAAGCTGTTACTGTGCTTTGTTTTGTTTCCGCCTGCCGTAAATTTTTTTGTGGTTTTGTTGGGCGGTTTTAAGTATCTAGTTCCGAATTTCGAATTTTTATAGCAAGTTCATCTAATTGTTTTTGTGCAACTTTACTTGGCGCGCCTGTCATTAGGTCTGTTGCTTTAGTTGTTTTTGGAAATGCAATACAATCTCTAATGTTGTCTAAACCAGCAAACAACATTACCAAACGATCCAAACCTAACGCAATTCCGCCATGCGGCGGTGCACCGAATTGCAATGCTTCTAGCAAAAAACCGAATTGCGATTTTGCCGTTTCCATTGAAAGTCCCAAAAGATCAAATACCTGCGATTGAACCCGCGAATCATGTATCCGAATCGTCCCGCCGCCAACTTCAAAACCATTCAAAACAAGATCATAAGCCTCCGCTCTTATCTTGTCAGGGTCTGTTTCAATAAAACATAAGTCACTCTTAATCGGCGCCGTAAATGGGTGATGCATTGCAACCCAACGCTTTTCCTCTTCATCCCAATCAAACATTGGAAAATGCACAATCCAACAAAAATTCATCTCGTCCGCATCAATCAAACCTAACTCCACCGCCAATCGCCGCCGTAATCCGTTCAAAACTTTACAAGTTGTCCCGAAAGAATCAGCAGAAAAAAGCAGAAAATCTCCAACTTCCGCACAAAGACGCTTCGAAATTTGATGCAATTGCTCTTCCGAGAAATTTTTTGAGATAGGTGAAACCAATTTGCCTTCTGCGTCAACCTTAAACCAAGCTACACCTTTTGCCCCAAATTGTTCAATCACCCAACGATTCAAATTGTCAATATCCTTACGCGAATATTTTTCGGCAGCGCCTTTTACATTTATTGCTCTCACACGTCCTTTGCCGTTTTCCATTGAAGCCGCATCGCTAAAAACACGGAAATCAACACCTTTAGCAATATCCGTCAAATCAACTAACTCCATTCCAAAACGAAGATCAGGCGCATCATGCCCGAACCGCTCCATTGCTTCATCATAACTCATTTGCGGAATCGGCAACTGTAATTCCCGCCCAAGAACTTCACGCATCAAACGAACCATAAGACTATTTATCGTTTCAATAATGTCTCCCATATCAACAAATGACATCTCAAGATCCATTTGCGTAAATTCCGGTTGTCTGTCGGCTCGTAAATCCTCGTCGCGAAAACAACGTGCAATTTGAAAATAACGATCATAACCTGCAATCATCAGAATTTGTTTGTATAGTTGCGGCGATTGCGGCAGCGCATAAAATTCACCTTGCGAAACTCGGCTCGGAACTAAATAATCCCTCGCCCCTTCAGGCGTACTCTTGCCCAACACCGGCGTCTCCACCTCAACAAAATTAAGCTCATCAAAATAATCACGCATAACCTTTGTAATCCGATGCCGTAATCCAAGTGCATTTTGCATCACCGGACGCCGCAAATCAATATAACGATACTTCAACCGCATTTCTTCCGCTGGAATTTCAGGAGATGTTGGTTGAAACGGTACTACTTGCGTCCGATTAAGAACAGTAATTTGTTCAGATTTAATTTCAATTTCGCCAGTCAACATTTTCTTGTTGACAATTCCATTCGGTCTCAATTGCACGACTCCTGAAACTTGCACAACATCTTCGGGATGCAATGAACGTACAAGATCAAGTTGTTCATTGCCGACTCCTTGAGAAAATACAATTTGTGTTAGCCCGTATCTGTCCCGCAAGTTGATAAACAAAATGCCGCTGTGATCCCGCACCGCATCAACCCAACCCGCCAACACAACAAATTCCCCAACATTTTCTTTCCGTAACTCACCACAAGTTTTAGTACGTAACACTTTTAACTCCTTTTAACTTAACACACATTGAATTCGTTGACCTGCGAAACATAATCCGTTGTTAAGATTAAGTCTGTACAAGCTGACGGAAACAATCGCGAATATTTGAAAAAATTTTTGTAACAAAAAATAGTAATTACTCATTTGCGGATTGTCTGCGTACTTTGGCTGAATAGTTATTCATAACAAAATACATTGTCAAATTGCATACGCGCAACTGAAAATTTACCGTCCTGAAAGAATAAACAACATAAGTTTATCTCAATTATTGATTGCGTATTTGATTGGATCTTTGATGCCGACATTTGCAAAAGCCTGCAACCGCAATAAACACGATTCACAACATCCGCACGCAACTCCATCCGAAACCGGATCATAACAAGTATGCGTAATCGAATAATCCACTCCCAGTGATAAACCGAGTTTTATTGTCGCAGTTTTATCAAGTTGGACAAGAGGAGCGGCAATTGAAATTTTTTTGTTTTCTATTCCGCTTTTGGTCGCAAGATTTGCCATGCTTTCAAAAGCAGTCAAAAACTCAGGTCGGCAATCAGGATAACCACTGTAATCAATTGAAGAGACGCCAATATATATTTTTTCCGCTTGAATAGTTTCAGCGTAAGCAAGTGCAATTGACAGAAAAATTATATTGCGTGCAGGAACGTAGGATGTGGGTATAGAGTTGCCGATTGTGTCGGTAGGAACATTTTTTACAACTTCAAGATCACCTGTCAACGAACTCCCGCCAAAAATACGTAAATTCAAAGGCATTATTACGTGTTGTTCTGCGTTGAGAGCAACAGCTACACGTTTGGCGGATTCAAGCTCAATACGATGACGTTGGTTGTAATCTATAGTCAACGCAAAAATCTCATAACCATCAGACCGTGCAATCGCAGCCGCAGTCGCAGAATCAAGACCACCAGAAAGAAGAACAATTGCACGTTTCATTTTTTTTATATTAAAAATAAATTGTAGGTATTCTGTTCGTACAATAAATTACGCTCTTGAGTCATGCAATTTACAGAACAAACAGTATAGTGCTGTCCTTTCAGGACGAAATACATTGTCAAATTTTACACTCGCAACTGAATATTTACGTTTTCAGTTTTACGTAATTTAAAAAAACAAGTCATCCGGTCGTATTTAACCGGATGACTTGTTTTTTTAACAGGTTTTATCCTGCTTTTAGAGTTATGATATCTAACCCAAGAAGAAGTCGAAACACCTGTTACTGATTTAACTGTATTATTTTGGGACACAGCTTTACCAGTAATTAGCCCAGGGATTAAACGAGTTCTTTCTTTGATCCAATCAAAGTTCTCAAACGTTCCACCAATAACGATGAATCGAAAGGTTTTTTGAAAGTTTCATTTAGGTTTGAGCGATCAAAACTCATGGTGCTTCCATCATCAGGAAACAACCCTATTAGTACAATTTCAGAAAATTCGTTGTTCCTTCGTAGGTTGTCAACGATCTGTTTTGCTTCCATTTTTCCGATTGAGTAATCTGCGATAACGCAATCTGGATGGAAACTTTCGGCTTGTATTCCGGCGTCGAAACCACTAGTTGCGACTGCCAAGCGGAACGCTTTCTCAATTGAAAACTCCCGCTTCAAGTTCTCAATTAGGATTTGATCTTGGGCGACAATAAGTACCTTCGCCAGAGTCTCATCTTCAAGGTCTCCGAGCGGCATTCCATGCTCTTTCAGGAACTTAATCAAATATTCGCGCGGAATCCGACGGTCTTGAGATCCGGGGATACGATACCCCTTTAGTCTGCCTGAGTCGAACCATTTACTGACGGTACGCGGTGCTACCTTACAGATTTTGGCGACTTGACCAGTTGTAAAAACCTTCATTGCAGGTTCTCCGATATTCTTGCTTTTCTACTCTTCTTTGCTTCGGACACTCTCCTTCTTTTATTGCCCGAAACAGCAACCGCCCTAGTTAAATCCGAACAAACCACACGGCAATATCCATATCACCGCATCATCCGAATACTGGGGTAGGGCTAACAATTACACGCTTCTTCTCTGGGTATTCAACCAGATATAAAGCCGACGGGTCCCTCCGCCAACCTTCACAACACAATCATCGGCAACCTCAATAGACTGAAATAAGGAATAATCAAAAAATATTTTATCCTGAACATTATCCGAATAAACTTTATAGATGTTACTACGCCTTCAAATCATACCTTCGGAGATAAGTTACGACAGAATCAATGATAAATTGAAGCAATATTTCATTCCCAAAAACCGCCCCAGATTAAAACAAAATACTCCGCATATCGGGAAAATTCGGAAAAATCATAGCAAAAAAAAAAAATCCCGACCTTTTAAGTACTTTTGTCATTTTTTTTCAAAATTGCTCTGGATACAAACCCGATCCATTCTGTATCATTCGCAAATATCGGAATGAAGGCGGTTGATTGATGACGAAATATTGCCGATAAAAAAATCATACATTAAACAGCACCGCACAACCTCCAACTGCGTCGTTGTGAGAATAGATATTTTTGAACCGTTTATACCTGAATTTGTATCGACTTGTATCTCGTAGAAATTGTTACTGTATATAATGGTGTAGTAAGCAACCTTTAATCAATAGTTTCTTATTGGCGGGCAAGTCAAAATTATAAATGGTACTCATATTTTGCAAGTTGAAATTATTATAGTCAAAGGAAAAAAACGTGAAAATTCTGAAAATTTTAAAAGGATTTATGATAATGGTTTTGGTTTGTTTCGCTCTGTTCGGTGCATACAAACTTTTCAAACCGGTGCCAGTTATCAATGTCCCAGCAGAGGACATGGAATATTTGCGGAAAATAGGAATAAATGTCGCCGAAGGCGGTAAAGCATCCGACAACGGAACTTCACCGTTGTTCGGAAATATAAGCGGCATACCACCATTAGACACAAACGGAAATAGCCAATTCCAAACGCCGCCGACATCTTTCAGTAATAATAACACAACCAATAAAGAAAGTGTGCCGCCTTTTGGAATGACCGATAATAAAAATACCAGTTCCAACGCACCGCCATTCAACACAACCTTAACGCCAGCCGCATCCGCGTCAACCGGATTCAACTCCGCTCCCACTTGGGATTGCAACCATGAAAATACCAACCCTACACCACCATCGGCAACAAGTATCCCATTGTCAAACTCAACCTCGCCTTCCTCTACTAACTTGCCATCAATTTTTTCAGCAACCACTCCCAATCCGACTCTCACCGCAAATTTGACCAGACAAGTCGAAGTTGAATCCAAAGTTATTGCGCCAAGTTCGCCTTATGCATCACAACAAATTGCGCCGCCACTAACTGTTCCTTCATCACTTGTCCCGACAAATCCGGCAAATCAAATCACTCCAGTTTCTCCAACATCCGCTAATTCTACAACACAACCGGTTGCCCCAATTTTTCCACCTATCAGCAACCAACCCAACCAACAAAATCTGCCTAGCCAATCGAACCCTTTCACGTTCACTAACTCTGAAACATCTGATGCTACATTGCCTTTTGCACCTTCAGCATTCCCAGTTGATGCAAATTTAACTCCGCCTCCGGCAAATCTAATACAACCGGTTAATAATCAGACTTTGCCCCCGTCAACTCCAAATACTACAACAACGATTGTGCCGCCGCCTTCTCCGCCAGCATCACCGTCGCCGCCATCACCGCCGTTGGCTGTCTTGCCCAATAATTCGGAATTGAAATCGTCTGCCAATACTTCGGTTGCTTACAATTTACCGTCCGTTTTTGTAAACACCGGACTCAGAGACGACCTCGCTGCAAAAACACAACCCCCGACAACACAACTTGCCGAACAAAACTTATACAATAACCAACACCAAACAACAAATCCTTTTAACCCAACATCAATAACGCCAGCATATATTTCCACCAATGATCCAAATTATTACTCATCTGCCGTTCCAATCTCAATTCTATCACCTCAGCCAGTTTCCTCCCCACAACAAATCAATACCTTGTTTTCATCTGACATGGTAATAATTGAAAAAACATCGCAACAATCTGATATTTCACCCAACACCGCTTCTACGTCATTGCAAAATAACAACACTAAAAACAACAATCCACATAACAATACATCTTTAATTAAACCGTTGCCGTTAGTTATTGAACCGGCAACACAAAATAAAACACAACCTGCTGAAACAAATGAAAGGTACATCAACTCGCAAAATGACAACAAAAAAAATAACCAAAACACAACAAACAATGAACCGAATTTGTGGAAAGATTATTTGACTTCAACAAAACCAAATAACGAAGCAGTACTTGCGCCGGCTCGTGACGCGGCGGGAAATATTGCGGCGAGAGTCGCGTTTGCCAAGAATGAATCAAGCATAAACAACAAATTTACTCCAAGTTTTGGGATAAATTCGGCGGATATTTTTCCCAATTCCGCAAATCAGACGTCGTCTGCTGCTATCTCAATTAATTCTGCCAGTACTATTTTGACGAATCCAATAGCGGTTGAAAGTTCGTTTGTCAATTCATCTGTCAATTCGCCTACTGAGTTGTCCAATCCGGTTGGCGGTGTGGTTGCTACTTCAAATTCGATGTTGATTGATTATGCGGTTGCCGGTCTTGATAAGAATTTAAATAAGAATTTTGGTTTGACGGGCAAGTCAATTAATTTTGCCGGCGGTAATTCAGGTCTGGATAAGTCAACACAAAACAAAGAAAAAGAACTTGAAACTAAATTCGATAGTACTGTTGTCGGTACTTCATCTGTAATACCGACAATTCCATTTGTTCAACCTCCAATTGCTCCGCAACCTGTACTAATTACAAATAATTCAAACTCAGAAAATATTTTCGCAGATAACAACCCTAAAAAACTTCCAACAGAACAACGAGTACGTGAATCAATAATAATTTTTGTTACGGAACAAATGCGCGACTACAACACAAAAGATAAAACAAAAATGCATAGCGCGTTTGTTCAATTAAGCAAATTGTATGATCGGCAAGATTTGAGTGATATTGAGCGTGATTATGTTGCACCGGTTTTAGATCGTATGGCGTTGGAGTTGATCTATTCGGCAAAGTATCATGTTCTCGAACCGATGTATTGTGTCAAGGCTGAAGACACAATTGAATCAATAGCACGAAAATTTAGTATTTCGCCTTTTTTGTTATCTAAAATCAATGGTCTGAATATTGGCGAACGATTGGTAACAGGTAGTGAGTTGAAGGTTGTGCATGGACAATTTGACGCAAAAATTCACACCAAACGCGGAGAGTTAACTTTACTTTTAGGCGGCGTTTATGCAGGGCGGTTTCCGGTTGTAATCGGGAGAAATGTTATGAGTGTTCGCGGAGAATTTATTGTACAAAATAAAAATGTTGCAAATAATACAAAAATACTAACTTTGAACAACGGAATTACTTTGAACGGGTTAGGACAACAAATCTCTCAAAATTCACTTGGAGTATCGCAAGAAAATATTGAAGAGCTTTTTGATATTCTGACCGAAAATTCAGTTATTATTATGGAAGAATAATAAAATTTCTAAAAACTTAATTGTTAGTAAAGTTATTTAACCTGTTTGTACTTTAGTTTTAACTATTCAGCCGCAAGGTTCAATTGTTTAGGAAAAAGCAGTAGGGAATAGAAACGAAACAGACAAAAAACGCAACGCTTTAAAGTAAACAACCCTTATTATCCAATTTCCATTAGTAGCAGACAACGTTCCCTCAATGCGTCCTTATGTACTTATTTTTTCGATGGTAATATCAAAAAAACATAAGAGTATAAAGGCATGTTGGATGGAATTTTTGGCTACCAATGGAAATTTGACAAATAAGGGTTGGAATAGTAGAGCCGTTCGGAAAACGATGTTGTCGTGCATTGAAATCTCGTGCCTGAATAGTTACAATTAGAAAAAAATTATACTGTTGATCGTACTAAAAATTACGCTCTTGAGTCATGCAATTTATAGTACGAGCAGTATAGAATTTCATAATTTAATGTTTCATTTTTTTTCGTTAAAAATTTTATGTCAAAACGTAAACTTCGTCTTGCCGTTTTAATTTCGGGAACGGGCCGTTCACTCAAGAATCTGATTAATCATATTTCAACCGGTGCTTTAACGGCGGAAATTGCAATAGTGATTTCGAGTACGCCATCAGCTGTAGGTTTGCAATACGCTGAAGAAGAATCTATTCCAATAGAGATAATTGAACGGCATAATTATCCAACACTTCCTGCTTTTAGTGAGCCGATATTTCAGGCTTGTCGGGAAAAGTATGTGGATTATGTTGTACTTGCGGGTTATTTGAAGTTGCTGGAGATTCCGCCGGATTTTCATAACAAGGTATTGAACATTCATCCGTCTCTCATTCCGGCTTTTTGCGGCAAGGGATACTACGGTAATATCGTCCATTCAAAAGCACTAGAAATGGGCGTCAAAATATCCGGTTGTACTGTTCATTTCGTCGATGAACATTACGATAACGGACCAATAATTCTGCAAAAAGCAGTTGATGTCATAGAAGGCGATACGCCAAATGTTCTTAACGATCGGGTATTTGATGCCGAATGTATCGCATATCCAGAGGCGTTAGAATTGCTTGCCGAAGGTCGTGTTACCGTACAAGGAAGAATAGTAAAAATAGCACCGCCAAAAGACTCAAAAATAAACGAAATTGATTTCTAATATCGTAACTTTCTGCCGTGTGTTTTTTTATCAAACAGTATAAGCGTAGAACTGTTGTAAGATGATGTTGGTGTGTTATCTAACGCGGATTTATATTGGGCTTGGGCAAAAGATTAGTTGCAGAAATACTGTTCACTCTATAAATTGCATGACTCAAGAACGTAAAAGCCTGCTTTAAAACAGACCTTTTCTCTAACCTAAAAATACATCAACGCAACAAAAAAACTACAACGAAAAACCGCCTTTAACTCCTCCGAGACCACCCCTAACCCCTCCGAATGAGGGGAATAAGAAGATGCTTCCGAGAGAGGCGAATTATTCCCATCCTTCGGAGGGGTCAGGGG
>JAITDV010000482.1 GCA_031282385.1 Planctomycetaceae bacterium
TACGGAAAACGAACCGGTTGATGATGTTGTTACGGTATCAGTTTCAATTCGACTTGCAACTGTTGACGCAAAGGACTTAGACCTCACACCGTATCAACCGTCTCCTCCGCCACAAGGCTAGTAATGTCAGTTAATAGTTATGAGTTAATAGTGAATAGTTTGCAAGCGTACTATTTACAATTTATTAAAACGTTAAATTCCACTTGCGCAACTATTCACTATTCACTATCAACTATTAACTAATAAACAGTTCCATGAGAGTAGAATATCGTGACAAAACCCGATTGAAAAAAGTTGGGAAAAAGATTCAGAAGGCGAATTTCACGTCAATGGAACATGCCGCCGCGACGTTACGTAAAATTGCGGTTAATTCGATACGGCAAGGCAAAACAAAGGACAATATTAAGCAACATGCTAAAAAGGGTAAACCGCCTAAAACATGGTGGTTTACCAAGTATCGTTTCAAAAAGGATATTCAATATTCGGTAAAAACCAATTATTTAACGGGGCGTGCCGAAGGTATTGTCTATGCGAGACCGGAAAAAATGGGAGATATGGTTTATCAAATGCACGAAAAAGGCGGTTCGCAAACGGTAACGAAAACCATATTAGAATCGACCTATCGCAATCGCCGGTCACGTGATGGAAGCAACTACACCTACAAACCATTATCAGAACGTTCGGAAAAAGAACGAACCGCTATTAGAAATTATTACAAAAATATGAGGAGGCGGTCAAGAAAACGGAAAATCAGTTTTAGGGCAACCTATCCCGCAAGACCGTTTTTAGAACCTGCGTTGAATAAAATTAAGCCAAGACTTCCGAAAATTTGGAAAACGGAAATCAACAAAGAGTTACGTAATCCCTAATGTCCCTATTGTCCCTTATGTCCCTAACGTCCCTTTAACCCCCCATTAAACAATGCCAAACTTTAAGGATTTGACAAATTTTGAATGGTCAATTGATATTAAAATCAAACATATTGAAGCAGTCAAAAGGCTTTGCAAAGATCAATCTGGTCATCCGATTGATTTGTTGGAGTTGATTGAAAAAGGACTTCTTGACCAATTACTCAACGATATTAATTTGTTGATTGAAATTGTTTTTGTTCTTTGTTACGACCAAATTAAGGAACAATTCAACGTTACCGAATACGATGCGGACAACGCCGATTTATTCGAAATGATTCCTGAGTGGAAAAAGGAATCGACAATGAAAAAGGCAAGCCGATGGTTTGCAAGCCGGATTGACGGCGCAACGTTAACTCAACTTGTTGAAGCATTTCAGGAGGCGTTGATTGATTTTTTCCCAAGCGAGAGCAGGAAGGCGGCTCTCCGGAAAATAATAGCCAAAGCGAAGGAACTGGAACGAATACAAGACGAGGAATTGGAAACACAAATAAACGAGATGTTTCCGATAGTAACGGAAAAAATACGGAGCGAAGCCAGAAGAATCGCCAAACAGGGTTTATCTGGACTTACATCTGGGAATTTGCCGGAATTATCGGAACAGATCCAAGACCGTTTTCAATTAGAGAATTGGTCTTGATGGCAAAGGGTAGGATGTCGCACCATTGGGACTTGTTTACCCCACTTATTTGTTTTGTGGCGAATCCTTATTTGTCAAAGAATCGGCAATTACATGCTGACAAAGTACACCCGTTCAAAAAGAAGAAACCGCGTTGGATCACGCAGGAAGAATTCAAAAAAACGTTGTATGCTAGTAGATCAGAGTATTGCGAGGAGGAGAACGATAACTACAGCAAAAACAATCGGCAAATAAATGATGCCCCAAAAAATGAATATAAACAAACTTAAAATGGAAAAACCAGTGTGGCATTATTTATCCACAAAAACATGTAACGGATCATGAGTATCGACGAAATAGGGGCTACCGAGCCAATCAGAGTTTAATTGATACCGCTCAAAAAACTCAAGCATTTCACGGCGGCATTGTTCAGACTCATCCGGTGTCATAATGGCGTTGCGTTGCCGAGCCAACTCCATGAATTCCTCATTAGTCATTGTAAAACCCTCCTTTCAAATAAGTATATCATCTTTTATTAGTATATGGTAGAACGCACCTAAAAAAGGACAAAAAAATGTCAACTGGCGGAGATGTCAATGTAAGAATTATCGGCGTAGAGCGCGGCGTTATTAATATGATTAATCGTATTAATGGCGGTTTTCATGGTTTAAGAAGAACTGTGATGGATTTTGCGGTTTCGGTTGCAGCTGTGCGTACGGCGTTGAGGGGTATTTCTGCGCCGTTAACAAGTACATTTTCTGCATTTTCGAATTATGATTACACGATGTCTCGTGTTCAGGCGATCACGGGGGCAACTGCTGACCAAATGATAAGACTTCGTGAACAGGCGAAAATGCTTGGTCGAACTACCTTTTTTACTACGGCACAGGTTGCGGAGGCACAACAGTTTTTGGCGATGGCGGGATTTAATCCTGAACAAATTCAAAACGCATTACCGAATGTTTTGAATCTTGCCCTTGCCGGAGATATGGGCGTTGCCGAAGCCGCCGACATTGCAACAAATATTTCGACGCCGTTCAAAATTGCTGCGGAAGACTTAAACAGAGTTAATGACGTATTGGCGAAAGCCGCGAACTCATCGAATACAAATGTTCACCAGATGGGGGAAGCATTCAAATATGTTGCGCCGGTTGCCGCGTCAACCAGCCAAAGTATTGAGGAACTTGGAGCGGCAATGGCAATTCTTGCGAACAATGGATTACGCG
>JAITDV010000493.1 GCA_031282385.1 Planctomycetaceae bacterium
GCAAGGTTTTAAGGAAAATCTCGGATAAAACAATAACTATATTGCAAATTATAACTCTAAATTGCAACCAGATAAGCCCAGAATTTATAGCACCAAATGACTTTTTCAGGGACAACTAGATATTTTTATATCTTGTTTATTATTGTCCGAATAATTTTGCGGGTTGGCTGTTGGTTGTGTTTGTGGTGCGGTTCAATTCAGATGGTTGAACGGGTGAACGTGATAGACGGAAAGAACCTCGTTTTTGTGGAATCAACAATTGTTCCGAATCTGCATCCGCAGAAACTTGCTCGGTAACATCATACACAACTCCCAATAACGAATTAAATACCGGATCAATACTCGGCGCCGATTCCTGCATCCAAATTTGTTTTTCCGATTCTGATTTTGCCGATGCAATTGGTTCCATAACTGTATTTCTATTTGTGGTATTGTTATTGATTGTGTTGGCTGTGTTGTCATCAATTTTATTGGTTGAATTAATTTTGGATTCAGATTCGTTTTTTGATTCTACACTATTGCCGTTCCACCATTCGTTCCACCAACGGTTGATACCGTCAATAAGAGATACTGCATTTTTGTTACTGTCTATATTACTCTCGATTTTTTTGCGAATATCCTGCACATTATCAAATACTGTCTCCAAAGAAACCGCCGGTAACTGTAAATTGAATTCGCCTTGCTCTTGAAACTTGCCCTCAACCTGCTCATTAAAAAGCTCAATTTGTGCCTTCAATATTTTGCCTGACTCCTCTGGAATAAAACAACCAATACGAACAATCAATTGCGAAATCATGTTTCCGCTTTTTGACACCAAAACCATTTGTCTACTCTTCTCACATAACATTGCCGCAAAAAAAGTAATCACCATACAAAGAAGCAAACCCTTGACCAACCCAAGCAACAAACCAAGAACACGATCATATTTGACAAGACGAAATTTCTCTATTAATTTCTTAATAAACGAATGCACAAAATGAATCGCAATCATTGTAACCGCAAACAAAATTATTATAGCTCCGATGTTGTTCCAAGGCGGCTCCGCTGGAATTAACGGCGCAACTAAAAACGAAAACCACGTAGAAACCACCCAACACACAACATAAGAACCAACAGAAATAACTTGCGAAATCATTCCTGACGATAAACCACGAATCGCAAATAAAAAAAGAATCAATAACACAACAATATCAAACACAGACATCTTAAACTTCTACAATAAAAAGATTACCAACAACTGTTCGTACTACAAACTGCGTAACTCAAGAACGTGAAAGCCCGCTTCTGATAAGTAAGCAGGCGACGGTAAAGGAAAATTAAAGTGTGAACAGTTTAATAACACCTTTTCAAAACCGCCGGCAAAATAATCTTACTTTTACATAATTTTGGTCTTTTCTCCAATAGCAATTTTTTGTATTCTTCGACAAATTACACCCAATACGATTTCATAACTCATCGATCAAAAAACAACAAGAAAATTTCCAGTTCATAAAAATCAGACTTGCGGTTGTGATTTTGCAACGTTTAGTTTTAATTCATTATTTTTATTTTTCAACTGTTCACATTGGCGATTTCGGCAAACAACACAAATTTACCAAACTGAAATTTTGCTTTATGTATTAAATTATTCGCACTTTAATTTCATTTGTCTCCGTCTGCTTAACAACCAAAAAGCAGGCTTTTACGCTCTTGAGTCGCGCAATTTAATTTATAGTATGAGCAATATAGTTTTGTCGGGATTCCGAATTTTGTTTATTATTTTTTTGTTTTGGGTAATTTTAATCAACACATGACTTGCAGTACGTTGACTGGTGTTGTGATAGGCGCCGGTGCGTATTATGCCGGTTTTCCAATATCGGTCGGCTTGCTTTCTGCCGGATTTTGCAGTATGGCGGGAATGTTGCCTGACATAGACAGCAGTTCAAGCAGGTCTTTTCAAGAATGCATCTATTTTGCTGCCGGTCTTTGTGCAGTTATGATTGTTGAACGTATGCGTTTTTTCGGCTTCGACCACAACGCAATAATGTTGAGCGGAGCAATTGCGTTTTTATTTGTGCGGTTTGCTATTGGCGGATTGGTCAAAAAACTCACGGTACATCGCGGAATGTTTCATAGCATACCGGCGGCGATTTTGACCGGCGAATTGGTTTTTTGCCTGTCTTCCGGCGATTTCAATGAACGGATTGTTAAAAGTTTTGCAATAGTTGCCGGTTATCTTTCACATTTAATTTTGGACGAAATTTGTAGTATTGATCACACAGGTAAAAAAATAAAATTTAAGCAATCTTTCGGAACAGCATTAAAATTCTATGATTCAAAACATATTTTTACGGTTGTGATTCTTTATCTTCTGATTTTTTTCATTGGCGCAGGAACAATTCGTAACCCTGATTTTATCGCCAACGATGAACAAAATAACTCCGAACAAAATAATTCCGAACAAACCGTTAATAAAAATTTCAAAAAATCAGTCCGCAGTTTGTTACGCTATTTAGCTGGTTTTGATGGTAAACATTATTCAAACAACAACCGCAACAATCAAAAATCTGCCCGCCGAAAAGATATTAAAATGTCAACCCAAACAAATCAATCTCCAATCACTACGTCCTTGCCGCAACCCCAACTTCCACAACCTTCAACATCGACAACAACATCTGCGTCGATAGTACCGCTTCCGCCGGAGTTATTGCAACCGCCGGTCAATGTTGCCAATCAAAATTCAGATAATCAATTTCTAATGCAATACCGCAACCGCCGAAACCAACAACCAACAAACTCACTGTCAACAAAACAGTCCGAAGTTGTAACATCGGATACAGCAATATTTGTATCGGATGTGTTGCCGGTTGTGATTTCAAGTGAGAACAACAATATTCCTGTTACAAATTATATTGACAACGAAAATGAAACTGCAACATTGGAAATTATTGACCGAAATATTCACATACGTCCAAAATCAATTTCACCGAATCATTTACCGGCGCCTCTAAATCGGTTGAATTGACGGGTTGTTTTTTTGATTGATGGTGAATTTATACCGGTTTAATGTAAATGTTTATTATTGGGTTGGGATGAGGGGATTGTTCGTATTGGGATGTGGTATATAATTCGGACTCATTTTTATATTTCGAGATTGATATTGTGTTATTGAAAATTGCAGAGGCGCAATATACTGTTCGTACTGTAAATTGTTTAATTCAAGAGCGTAAAAGCCTGTTTTCCAATAGATAAGCAGGCGTCGGCAAAAGAAATAAAGCGTGAACTATTTAAAATTATGTCTCTACGCGGTAGAAATAAGTTATCATTCAAATTGTTGCATTCAATTAGAAAAGCAATAGACCTTTTCACTAACCTGTAGGAAACCACTCCTGACCCCTCCGAAGGAGAGGAATAATTCCCCTCCTTCGGAGGGGTTAGGGGTGGTCTCGGAGGAGTTAAAGGCGGTTTTTTGTTGCGTTGATATATTTTTAGGTTAGAGAAAAGGTCTAATATTCATAACACCTAATCCCTGTTCCTTAACTTTTTTTGAATTTGTCAATTTTTACCAATTTTTCCGAAACTCACAAACATTCCGCTGAATAGTTACGATTTTATTTTTGGGGTGAACATTTACAAAATACGAGAGATTGTTATAATTACCCCCTTGCTTGTTTTTTGGTGTAATTTTGAGAAATTTGTATTGGTTGGGGCGGGTGTTTTATTTATAGTCTTGTTTGCTATAATTTGCCGCTCCTGAGTGTGAATCAATTGAGTCGCTCCTGTAAGACAAGTTTAAAATAAATAATAAGGTAAACAAATTAGATGAGTACAAATCCTATCAACTATCCATTCGTACAACGCCGCGGAATGAATCCAAATGCCGGTGGACCGCCGCCGGGCGTAGAACGTCGAACATTTTCGAACTGTTATGATGGTCTTTCGCCTGAAGCACAACAACTTGCGGAAGCGATAGATCAATATAAGTTGCAAAACCGGCGGCGTTTCATCACGTATGAGGAAATGTTATCAGTGATAAAGTCGCTAGGATATCGTAATGATTGATTTTAGTATTTCCTATATTTTCTGGAACGTGTTGTGCATAGTTTGAATAAAAATTAGTAGGTTGTAGAATTTACGCAACGGTTTTTGTTCGTAAATTACTGGTGCAACAATATACCGAATACGCTTCGGAAATTTTCCCAACTTAAAAGTAAGTCAATATAAATAATGCATAAGGTTTGGGATAAATCCGAAAATGAACAGTGTTAAACTGTTTACACTTTAATTTCCTTTACCTTCGCCTGCTTACCTATCGGAAAGCAAGGCTTTTGCGCTCTTGAGTCATGCAATTTATTGTACGGGCAGTTTAGAAAAATTGAAAAATTTGTGTTTGGGGTCATAGCTCAGTTGGGAGAGCACCGCGTTTGCAACGCGGGGGTCGTCGGTTCGAGTCCGTCTGGCTCCACTTTTTCTTGTCGAAATCTCTAAATAGTTGTCCCTGAAAAAGTCATTTGGTGCTATAAATTCTGGGCTTATCTGGTTGCAATTTAGAGTTATAATTTGCAATATAGTTATTGTTTTATCCGAGATTTTTCTTAAAACCTTGCAAATATCAGACCTTTTCTCTAACCTAAAAATACATCAACGTAACAA
>JAITDV010000495.1 GCA_031282385.1 Planctomycetaceae bacterium
GACGATGACCACTTTTTAGTGACAATGATCGGTTCAATACTGCTGCGACGTTTCTTGCGGCGTTTCTCACAACCGCGAAGTTCGGAATTGCTTGTTCCGTGAATCAATAACTTCGCCGACTCTTGATAGTCGCTTTTAGCATAATAGACCTTTTCGCTAACCTGTAGGAGACCACCCCTAACCCCTCCGAAGGAGGGGAATTATTCGCCTCCCTCGGAGGCGTATTCTTATTCGCCTCCTTCGGAGGCGTCTCCTTATTCCCCTCCTTCGGAGGGGCTAGGGGTGGTCTCGGAGGAGTTAAAGGCGGTTTTTCGTTGTAGGTTTTTTGTTGCGTTGATGTATTTTTAGGTTAGAAAAAAGGTCTATTGTAAACCAAATTCCGCATTCCAATTTGAAACGTTGCCCGAATCATTCCAATCGTTCTCAATATCTAATTGCCCATTCGCATTTTTGGGCGTCAGAAATAAGTTTGATACGAACTCGTATTTTGTATTTTAATCGGTTACTTTCTTTCTGTTCGTCGGTCAACGGATGATCACGATAAGCCCGTTCGATCATCTGAGGATCAAAACCACGCCGTTCCAATTTCTTATCGATCTCTTGACTTTTAAACTGTTCGCATTGGAATTTTCCTTTACCGCCGCCCGCTTACTTATCGGAAAGCCTGCTTTTACGCTCTTGAGTCACGCAATTTATAGTACGAGCTTTATAACTTGCGAACTGTAATTTCCAGAATCGGTAACTCCCTCGAATACTATGTGAGACTTGCCCACACTTATCAAAGACAACTTGTAACTCTCAACTTCACTTTGCAACACAAAATTCCTCAAAATTGTACGCACAACCGGAATTTTAATATTGCCCAACAATTTTATGTCAGCCAATGTCTTGGAAAATTGTCCGCCGCTTTTTCCGCCGTCTTCAATACGGTAAAAATTGAAATTGCTCGGATTCGGCTCGCTAATCCTCCACGCATGAGAATGACCGCTTACCGAAAAATCAACCCTAAAAACATTCGCCTTGTTTCTGAACCGCTGTCGCAAATCAGAATGCGGCTTATCGTGTTCACTTGTAAAATTCGGATCATGCATCAATATAATATTGTTTACAGAATTGTCCTGCGCCGGTAAACCCTCAAACCACTCAACTTGCTCGGCAAAATAAGGCAACATATCATAAAAACCATCATGCTCCCATTGATCAGAATCCTCGCTCTCCGCCGTGTCAAATATAGTAAAAAGATTGTTACCGCGCCGTACTTGATAATACATGTTAGTTAGCCCAATCTTGCGTCCTAAGTCTTCGATTTTCTCGTTGCTGCGAACTTCGTGATTTCCGCGTACAAAAATCCCCGGAATTTCACCGCCTGTCAAAATAAACGCACCACCCAAAAAATACTTTATGATCTGTTGTTCGTTGACATAGAAATCCGCATAATCGCCATTAAAAATCACAACATCCGCATCCGCTTTTTGCCTTAAATAACCCGCCGCCAATTCCAACAACGAAAGCCGACCATGCCAATCCGAAGCAACAAGAATCCTCGGTTCGGTAACATTGGTCGTGTTCTTCAACGTGTAAGTTTTTGTACTAATTGTTTTGCCCAACTTGCCTCCGTATGCAAGACGTTCACGAACACGAGTCGCATGAGCGGTATATTGGTTGCCGTCCAATTCGGCACGCGGAATCTTAACAGAATGTATTTTGCCAATCGCTTTGAAACCTGCTTCATTAGCATAAACGGTTTTTAATTGCCCCCGATAAGTGTAGGTAACAAAAGCTTGAGCATCGGCGTTTGTTGCAAAAACAACAGAATATTTCCCCGTACCAATATCAAAAACAACAGGTTGAACTGCAAATTGAAAAGTAAACGGCGGAACATTGAAAATCGTTACCACACCAAATACGGCAACAAAAACAACCGTCAAAATTATCGCAACAATATTACGCGTCCTTGTTGAGATTTTAAGATTTGGAAAATAAAGCAGCAAAAACGGTACCCCAAACAACACCGCAAAAAATAACAATCTATTACTAAGAATAATATACGCGGTTTCAACATAAGCTTGAACTGCGATCATATAATTCACTGCCCAGAAAAAAAGCGACAAAATAAAAGAAAGACTCGAAATAATAATTATTGAGACGTGAATACGCTTTTTGGCAATCGCCGCCATAGCAGCACAAATACTATAAACAGCGTTTCCCAACATAAAGCAAAATAAAATCTCCGAAAAACCTTGAAACAATTCGCGGTCAATAAATACATAACCGATTCGGAAACTACTGTTGACAATTGCAGCAGAAACAGCAATCAATACATTCAAAACCGCTAAAAAAACACCAATAAAATAAAACCAACTCTCTTGGCTATTTGTTTTACTTTTATCGTTCATAATATATGGATAAATTTTGTGAATATTTCAGTGGATTTAGTGTTTTGAGTTAATTAATGAATCATGATTCACAGGAGCTAAATATCAGTTTTTCCTTTGCCGCTTGTATGTTTATAGTTGTCCCTGAAAAAGTCATTTTGTGCTATAAATTCTGGGCTTATCTGGTTGCAATTTAGAGTTATAATTTGCAATATAGTTATTGTTTTATCCGAGATTTTCCTTAAAACCTTGC
>JAITDV010000555.1 GCA_031282385.1 Planctomycetaceae bacterium
CTTCGGAGGGGTCAGGGGTGGTCTCCTACAGGTTAGCGAAAAGATCTATTATCAAAATTAATTGACAAGGAGTACCCATTCAGATGCTCAAACGAACTCGCCGCGAACAAGTTGGCTACCATTAAAACAACAAAAAGACTTTTTCAGGGACAACTAACTATTCAATCGTGATATTATTTTGTTGACGCCTGATCATTTCACAATAAAAAAACATTCCGATGAATAGTTACAAAATTTATGTTTATCGAGTTAACACAACAACATCACTTTCACTTCTTCAACCCTTCCAATGTAAACGTATATTCTGATTGATCTGTTGTTACATTGATAGTTTCTTTAGATTGACCAAGTGTATATTTTTTATGGATAAGTGAAGGAGGTGCGTTCATGTCAACAGACTTACCCGCTTTCTTGAATGAGATAATATACTTGCCAGGTACAACTCCATTAAAAACAGAACTTGTTATCATTTCTGCTTTACCTTCTGCGTTTGTTATTCCGCCTGCACTCCATTTATTTACTGTTTTATCTTCGGGAGTAAGATAAACACCTACACCTTCTATTATCTCTCCACCAAATGTTACCGAAACAATACAAGGCGTAAGCGATGGAAGATCAGCTGGACGTTTCGGACGACGCGAGCAACTAATAACTTGAAATTCAACAAACACAATCAAAACACAAATTGCTATCAAAAAAACTTTTTTCATAATATTTACTCCGCTTGAAAAGATTTTTACCGAAACATATTCATTAAACAGAACAGAGAAATTCTCCATTTGAACTGCCATCAAATCATCATTAGACCTTTTTTCTAACCTAAAAATACATCAACGCAACAAAAAACCTACAACGAAAAACCGCCTTTAACTCCTCCAAGACCACCCCTAACCCCTCCGAAGGAGGGGAATAAGAATACGCCTCCGAAGGAGGTGAATAAGAATACGCCTCCGAGTGATGCGAATAATTTCCCTCCTTCGGAGGGGTCAGGGGTGGTTTCCTACAGGTTAGCGAAAAGGTCTATTATAGATTTGTGGATATTTAGTCGCGGAGAAATTTTATTTTTCTGTTCAGTTAAGGATGGAATATTGGTAAAACCATAATCAACTATTAACTTTACCGACATATCATCCTTAACAAAACAAAAAAATTCAGTATCACAAAAAATAATCACTGAATAGTTACACAAATTTTACAGACTGCTTTTTACTTCTCCGGAATTTTTTTTACCATAATTTTGCCAAACAACTCTTGTAATATCATTTGTAACAAATTTTACACTTCCATCTCCCAGTGTTACATTTACGCCGTTTGGATGGAAACTGCGTGCCGAGTAAAAGCCATAAACCGCTCGCGTTCCCCAATCTGGATGAAATGGATTCGGTGTACTGTAAGTTGAAAATAAAGTTGCTGGAGATCGTGCGGACAACCAAAGATAACCACGCCAACCTACAAATTTAGACTCACTTGAACAAAGAGAATCTAAGTCTGGATTCGTAAGGTTCTCTCCACCGTCCTCTTGAAACAATGCTCCTTGATAATTCTTAAAATTGTCATTCTTGCCGCGATCACTTGATAATGCGGCACGTAGATAAGGTTGATTACCTGGATTACTACCACCTGGGTCGAGTGCTGTACCATCTCCGACAATTGACTCACTCAAAACAATAACATTAGTTGTTCCATCTCCTATTGATTCAAAATTTATTAATGAGTCATGGTAAAACATTCCGTCTGTAGGAAAGAAAATGTCGTAATTTGCTCCTGTTGCCGAACCAATACAAAACATGTAGTTATTGGTTGCTGTTTGTGTAAGAGTTAATGTTGCTGAAGTAGCGGAGAAACTAACTGTCGTATTGTTTGCAATTGTTGACATTTTTTTCAAACCGCCGTCTGATGGACAAAGAAAACCTGCAATTGAAGTTTGTGCCGCCGTACTTATTGTACTATCAACGACAGCATCATACGGATACGCACATGCAACAAAAATCCATGCTGTACTTCCCATCGGAACACTTTTATAAACCGATTCATGTTCCATAAACGGCAACATCCAAAAATGCGGAGACAAGAGTTGCGCACCTGGACAACATGGAGAACCATTAGTACGCGTATGCCGTGCAGCCATGCCGGGGATGATACCTAATGCAGTGTGGTAGTTGTGTATTGCTATACCAAGTTGTCGTTGTTTATTTGAGCAACTCATTCTTCTTGCGGCTTCGCGTGCGGCTTGGACGGCGGGTAAAAGTAGTGCGATTAATACTCCGATAATCGCAATCACAACCAAAAGCTCAACCAACGTAAACGCAAATAAACTCGCAATATTTTTTCTATTTAAAATTTTTTTCATTTAATTTTTAGGGTTAAGTTTATACTGCCCATACCATAAATTGCTCAACTCAAGATCGCAAAAGCTTGCTTGCCGAAATGTAAGCAGGCGGAGGTAAAAGAAATTTAAAGTATGAACTGTTTAACATACCCGTCCATGAGAGAAATTAACCCATCCATGAGAATTCGTATTACTGTTATTCTAAAAAATTTTTGACAAACTCTAAAGAACAACCCGATAGCTTGCCTCTTTCAAGAAGCAAGTTCCATAGATAATAGCACACAAAAAAATCCTGTCAAGTGTTCAAAAATCCAGCACGTTATGGAAACACATAAACACGCAATATAATACTTATATTTCTCGGTAATCTCTCTTGTACTTGTAGTCAATTACGTTAAAATACCCGACTTGATGTAAAAATTTTTTGACCAAAAATCAAAAAATCGTAATACTAATAAACGAGAAATTTCCGTCATTCAAGAATAAAGTGATTTTGGAACGTGATAAACTTGAACGTTATTTTGAAATCCGCAACTTAGACCTTTTTTCTAACCTAAAAATACATCAACGCAACAAAAAACCTACAACGAAAAAACCGCCTTTAACTCCTCCGAAACCACCCCTAACCCCTCCGAAGGAGGGGAATAAGAAGATGCCTCCGAAGGAGGCGAATAAGAAGATACCTCCGAGGGAGGCGAATAAGAAGATGCCTCCGAGGGAGGCGAATAATTCCCCTCCTTCGGAGGGGTTAGGGGTGGTTTCCTACAGGTTATCGAAAAAGTCTATTAAAGTTTAATGAGCGTAACTGAAAATAATTTTCAGAGGTTCACTTTATTTCACAACGTCAAAAATTGGAATTTTCAATTCCGAATTTTTATAAACTGTTCATACTTTAATTTCTTTTACCGCCGCCTGCTTACCTATCGTAAAGCAGGCTTTTACGCTTTTGCGTCGCGCAATTTATAGTACGAACAGTATAACTATCATTTATCGTTTTTAATTCAATTAAAAAAATATGAGTCGAAAAATTTTGTTGCTTATTTTTGTTACATTAATTATTTCAGGTTGTGGACGAACAGAAACGGGTACGGGCAAATTGAAATTGCGACCTATTCGTACAATAGAACAACTTGAAGAATATCGCAATGCCGGACTTGTGGCGAAAAATATTGAACGGGTTTATTGCAGCGGCGGGACGTTGCGGCTTGTTGTTTATTTTGAGTGTGTAGATCGTGTTGTTGCGACAGACGGTAACGAACACGATGCCGCGGAACGCGTAGGAATGAAAGCATATCTTGCTGCACATCCTGAATTGCTGGACTTACCAATTGCCGGCGAATCAAGCGGACGCGATCAACCGGAGTTGTTACTCGCCTTGAAGTCGCCTCCACAACTTATAATCAAAGCCGATACGGGGGCAGGTTATGATCCTGATGAATTGACAAAGCGGACAGGTATTCCGGTTTTGCTTATTCCAATGCGTGGAATTACTGTTGGACGCGAACAATTCGACGCAGGTTTGCGGCTTATTGGAAATGCTCTCGGTAAAAATGAACGCGCTGAAGTGCTTATTAGTTTTTTTGACAAAGAGATTGCCGAACTGAAACGGCGCTCGCGAATTAACGTTACAAAAAATCAAACTGCAAATCCAACCAAACGTCCAACTGTTTATGTTGGCGGCGTCTCCTACAACGGCTCTCACGGTTTTAACTCAAGCGAAGCCGGTTATCCGCCTTTTGAACTGGTCGGCGCAAACAGTTTGATTGAAAAAAATAAAACTGATCCGATTCTTGGCAATCGGCATATTATGTTGTCAAAAGAAAAAATTCTCGAATGGAATCCAGACAAATTATTTCTTGATCTGGGTACGCTTGCAATTGGTTCGGCAAACGGGTTGGCGGAACTCAAAAACGATCCGGCGTATCAATCTCTTTCAGCGGTTAAAAATGGCGAAATTTATACTTTGCTAGCCGATACGTTTTACTTCGTCAATCACGATGCGGTACTGGTCAACGCATGGTTCGTAGGTAAAATTCTTTATCCTGAACAGTTCAAAGACATCGATCAAAAAAAGAAAGCAGACGAAATTTTCACTTTCCTTGTTGGCAAACCGGTTTTCAACAAACTAAATCAAGCCCTGCAAAATATAGCTTTGGAAAAAATTTCCGTCAAACCATAAACACAATATACTGTTCTCACTTTGAATTTCAGCTTTCATTTTTGGCAACTATTCAGCCATGTTTCAGTCACGTTTCAGTCACGCGACGCCGGTATCAAAAACACGACAATTAATTAGGCGCTAGAGATTAGGAACGAGTGGCAAATGGGAAAGCAGTGACCGTTTAACTGATTTGTAACAAAATAAAGTACGCATCCCTAATTTATCAAATTTCCATTAGTAACCAACAAAGTTACTTTCTTAAAATTGAATTATGTGGAAAAATAAAGTTGTAGTTGTAACGGGCGGTTCCAGCGGGTTGGGGCAAGCAATCGGAACACAATTTGCACGGGCGGGTGCGCGTGTGGTTTTGGTTGCGCGGAATTGGGAGCGGTTGGAGAAGGCGGCGGCGGAGATTCGGAAGATTTGTTCTGATGTTGAATTGATGTTGTTGCGTTGTGATGTTACCTGTCAAGATGAAGTTGATTTTCTTTTTCGGAGAGTGGCGGAACAATTTGATTCAATTGATGTGCTTGTGAACAACGCCGGTCGTTCAGTGCGGGGGCGTATTGTTGACACAACACCGGAGCAATTTCAATTATTATTTGATTTGAATGTGTTGGGAGTAGTTCGTTGTACTCGCGGTGCGTTGCCATTGCTTTTGCAAAGCCGCGGACATATTGTCAATATTGGTTCGCTTGCGTCGAAGAGTGCGGCAAAATATGTTGGTGCGTATCCTGTTACAAAATTCGCAATTGCGGCGTATAGTCAACAATTACGTTTGGAGTTGAGTGGAGATGGCGTACATGTTTTGCTTGTTTGCCCAGGTCCGATCAAACGTGACGGAGAACGGTTGTATCAATTTGACGAAACTACAGGAATACCTGAATCGGCAATGCAACAAGGCGCAGGTGTAAAAGTTGGATTAATTGATCCAATTAAGTTGGCGGACAAGATTATAAAATATTGCGAATTAAGAAAACCAGAATTAATAGTACCAGCCAAAGCAAAATTACTATTTGCAATCTCACAAATATCACCAACTCTCGGCGATTGGATCGTAAAACGATCAACTTGAAATGTAAACTATTCTATTGCGGTATGCCTGTAATCCGCAAAAAATGCGACCTTATGCCATTATTCTTTCAATAGTGAATTTGAACAACAATATCAAACAAAACATAATGGCATAAGGACGCATTGGGGGAGAGGGGGAATTTTTGGCTACTAAGGTTTGGAATATTAGAGACGTTGGAAAATTTGACCTTTTTTCTAACCTAAAAATACATCAACGCAACAAAAAACCTACAACGAAAAACCGCCTTTAACTCCTCCGAGACCACCCCTAACCCCTCCGAAGGAGGGGAATAAGAATACGCCTCCGAGTGATGCGAATAAGAAGACGCCTCCGAGTGATGCGAATAATTCCCTTCCATCGGAGGGGTTAGGGGTGGTCTCCTACAGATTAGCGAAAAGGTCTATTATGTTGTTCCACGCGGATTTATTGGGCTTGGGTAACAAAATAGTTGCAGATAAAAAAACACACGGCTGAATAGATACCGATAAATAAGTGATTGTTGAAAAAGAAAACGGTAAGAAAGGAACAATTGAAATTGCTGAAATTGCTGACGATAACAAAAATTATTTTTACCGGCGTTTGGCGATTCGTAATATTGAGATAGAGGAATTTAAAAAATTTATTGAAGTTACAGAGTTGCAAAAATACAATAAAAAACAAGGTTTTTTGCTGTTTTATGTTCAAATTTTAATCACGGTGTTTCAAATTGCACATTAAATTTGTACAGATTGGTTTTAACTTTTTGTCAATGGGTAAAAAAATTTTTTTTTAATTTATGTTATTGATAAATAAGGATCCACAATTTATTTTTTGATAAGAGCTAAATTCTCAAATTTTTCTTATTGCGTTTAGCTCAATAATTTGCCTATATAATTCTCTTTACAAAATTTTTATATCATAACTAAAGGCACGATTACAAATTATAAAAAGATTCTAAAATTGCCGGTTCTTGGCATGACTTGTGCGACATTACCAATGTCTTGAATGTGCGACAAATGAAGTGTAGGTTGCCGTGTGTTGCGGTAACTAAATTGGACAGTTCACACTTGAAATTTGGTACTTTTTTAAGGTTTATCTATTGTTGCCGCTCTTATGTTGCCTGATATTAATGTGTGTCTGTTATAACCTTGATTGCTGCTGATTTTCAGAGCAATTTCAAATAATGAAAGGAAAATAAAATGAAAACATTAAACTTTCAATCTTTTTGTGCGAGTTTTGCAATTACAATGACATGGGCGATTACTTTTGTTGGCGTAGCCGGAGCAGAGACAATTTATCTTGGCACCGGTACACCTGTAACAAGCGGACATAATAATACAAGTAAAAATGTTGCAGGAACAGTTACTGACGCTAATAAAGATGGCTATGCTGATGGACGAGGCGGCGCATCGGGTATCTATGAAGATGTAACAAATACCCGCGATGCTTATTGGCATGCTACATACACCGACGTATTCAAAAACGAATACAAAAAATACATGCAGGGTAATGAATCAGAAGTCAACGCACGCCGATCAGCAGTAGAATATGTATTGAGTCAAAACGGCAATAAAGCTTACAATTATACTGATGGCTGGACAACTCATTCGCCGTCCGGAAATTACAAAGGTTCAACAGGATCAAAAGCAGCAGGTACAGTTTATGGAAGTACATCTGATCTTTTGGCGCCAAACGGAATTGGAATGACAGCAGGAGGTCTCTCAAATTTTTCAGTCAACGGCGCCGGTGTAATCACAACTTACGGCGGCGGTTATTTTGATGAAGCCGGTCAATACACATACAACCCCGATAACTCTATCTCCTACATCGGACATGATGATTTCGAGACAATAGGTTTTATGCCGGTACAATCTGGTATAGTTGCGTTTTCAACCGGATTCACTAGTGATTCTACAACACAAGAATTCAATTATATCAATGGAACGTTTTCGGTTTTAGGTGAGTTGCTTGGAATTTATCTCAACGGTGTACTTTTAGATGCAAGTCAATATTTTTTAAGCGACGACATGATCAATTCAGGTTACGACTATGCAGGTTTGTATAATTTTGAACTTGATCTCAGCACTGTTGAAGATTTGCTTGTCAGCGGCAACAATAACATTTCGTTCATGGTACTTGGCATTCCACATAGCTACACAGAAACAGACAGTTATTTGTACAACGAAAGCATGGCATTTATCAACTTGTCGGCTGATATTTATCAAAACACACAGTCAATTATTACACAATCAAATACAGAACCGGCAACAACTCCAGAACCGGCAACTTTATTGATTTTCGGAATTGGACTTGTCGGGCTTGGTTTGAGAAAGAGGTTAATGGATAAAAAATCAGCTTATGCCAAATAGAATTGGACGAATTGAACCGGTTATCTGAACCTGTTCACAGTTTAAATTTTACATTTACCCTGTAAGAGTTTTCAATGAATAACCTCCAGTTTCAATGGGGGTTATTAATGGAAAATCCTTACAGGGTAAATGTTGTTATAGTTGCTATTGTTTGAGTATGTATATTAGACCTTTTCACTAACCTAAAAATACACCAACGCAACAAAAAAACTACAACG
>JAITDV010000556.1 GCA_031282385.1 Planctomycetaceae bacterium
ACGCAACAAAAAACCTACAACGAAAAACCGCCTTTAACTCCTCCGAGACCACCCCTAACCCCTCCGAAGGAGGGACGCCTCCGAGGGAGGCGAATAATTTCCCTCCTTCGGAGGGGGCAGGGGTGGTCTCCTACGTTAGCGAAAAGGTCTAATGTTTCCTACTTCAAATTAAGGGGCAATAAGAGTTTTAAATGTTCAGACTTTAAATTTCATTTGCCATCGCCTGCTTACCTATCGGAAAGCAGGCTTTTACGCTATTGAGTCCCGCAATTTATAGTACAACAGTTTAATCACCATGAAGGACTATGAACATCAAGAGGTCCTTCAGGTAATTTCACATCACTCAACTCATAATACATCGGACAATTTGATCGCATAGCAATTGGTAAATCCTTTTGATTCCACATTACAACCGATTCGTCCGTCAACTTCCAACCTTGCGAAGAATAAAACGAAACCAAATGCTCCTTACAATACAGAACCGCAAATTGAAACCCGCGCCGCGCCGCTTCGTCAAGCACTACTCTCAACATTTCATGCGCTATCCCCGAATTACGAAAATTCGGATCAACACAAACTCCTTGAATACTCGCCACACTATAACGGAAATTCCATGTTGTTGTGATTGTCCGTACTACCACAGCAATATGACCGATTACATCTTCGCCTTCACATACAACCACAGAAAATAACGGAGGCGTACTATGCCAAGTACGCCTGTTCTGAAAAATATCAGCCCAATCAGGAAAACATAGCTTCAACAATAATCGTATCCGCTTGTCTAAATCCGCATCAAGCTCCGCTTCATCCACTACTTCAACAATATAAGAATTCAAAAAACTAAACCCTTAAACTATTACCTCTCAACAAACATCAATCATAAAAATCAAACAGTTTCATTCCAATTTGACAGAAACTTTTATACGTTTGCCCTTCCGCAATACCTCAAGTACAACTACATCTCCCGGTTTATGCTCATCAATAACAGCAGTGAAATCATCAACCTGATCGATCTTGTTGCCATTGACCGAAAGAATAATATCCGAAACCGAATAATCTACTCTGGTTCGCTCAAGCACTCCATAACGTTCAACCACAATACTCGCCCCCCGCAATCCCGCCTTCTCCGCCGCGCCGCCTTGCACCAATTTTATTAACATTAGACCTTTAATACCGCTTTGATCAATTTTACGTACCGTGTCAATTCCTATCTCGCCGCGTTTCACTACGCCATTCTTAATCAACTGCGGTGCAATTCTTGCTACCGTATTAGACGGAATCGCAAAACCAACACCATTACTTCCGCCCGAACGACTTGCAATGGCAGTGTTGATTCCAATCATACGACCTTGCGTATCTAAAAGCAAACCGCCGGAATTGCCCGGATTTATTGCGGCATCTATTTGAATAATTCCTTTAATTGAACGCGACGGAAGACTGCCTGGAATTGTACGGTTTAAACTAGAAATCAAACCGCCCGTAAGAGTACGCTCAAGACCAAACGGATTGCCTATCGCAAATATCTTTTGACCAACAAGCAACTTTGACGAATCAGCAACACTAACCGGAAAAAGTTGACTTTTCGGCGCGGTTATTCTGATCACCGCAATATCAGTAACCGGGTCTTCTCCAATTACAGTTGCCTGAAATGATTCTCCGTTAAAAAGTGTAACAAAAATTATGTCCGCTTGACTTATCACATGCGCATTCGTAACAATATAACCTTCCTGATTAAGTACAACTCCACTTCCCGCCCCCGGTTCATCAATGTCCCCGAAAAACGACGTACGGACTGTTCGAGTATCAATATTGACAACACTCCTGTTACACTTTTCGTAAACTTGAATAGATATTCGTTCCTCCGGTATCAACTCTGCAACCCGCTCAACATAAAGAGGATTCTCGTCAGGTTTCACCGGAACCGGTAAAGAAGGTTGCGCATTCAAAAACATCAACAAACTAAACCCAACCACACAAACACAACAAACCGTAACAACGCGGCTCAATCCAATTCCTCTTCTACTCAAAACACTCACAAACCAATACAAAATTTCACGGATACGTCCGCCAATACGAAAATTTCTAAAATTAAAGTTCATCGTTAAAACCTCTCTATAATTTTTGTTCTACAACTGTATATTTTAATCAACACAACATGTAAGTCGTTATTGATTCAAAGTAATCTATCTATACGCTCACGCTTGAATTTTGTTTTTTGGATTAATGTTTATTGTTGGTGTTTATTGTTTGTCAAGTTTTTTACTAAAACGAAAAACAAATTCTACTGTTCGTGCTATAAATTGCAGGATTCAAGAGCGTAAAAGCCTGCTTGCCGATAGGTAAGCAGGCGAAAGTAAACGAAATTTAAAGTGTGAACAGTTTAAAATACCAAAAGTATAACCAATATTACAACTATACATAGTTACACTTTGAATTACTGTTTCTCTTACACTTTCAATATTAAAACACAGCTATAATCTATTGACCTTTCGGGGAAAGGTAGGCTACTTTTTCCACGTAATGGGAACCTTTGTAATTCTCAAAAAATGTGAAACATCATTGCCCATCAAACACAGGTGAGATATTATCCAATTGAATTAAATATTGTCAATTACCGCAAGTCTTTTTTTTTTAATACGAACAAGTCAATAACTCAAAAGTAATAAGGTTGACTCAACATTTTGAGACAAGACAACAAAGCTTTGATCGTAAAGTATGAAAATATACGGATACACTAATTGAATTTGAGTTTTTAGTTTTTAAGTTAGTACAAGTTTGCCGTGTCTCTTTTGCCTCTTGCAAAAAATACAAGCCGAATATATCATCAGACAAGTTCTGATATTTGCCTAGAAACAAAATTGTCCGATTTCGGTCAATTTTAGTCCTTGCCGAAATCGGATAAATTTTATAGATTTTAAAGATGGTTTTTAACTTTGTTATCAATTACATCCGCAACAACATGAACAAGTTTGAGATCGTGATTTTAGAGATTCTCTTACGGATTCGAGTTGTCCTGCGCTGCCTAGTACAGTATTTTTGTGGATAATGTATTCGGCGTAGGCTTGCATGAAAATTTTTCCCGGCGGTCTCAAATCGAAGTTTGCCGGGTCGTCGCGGAATTGTTCGCGGTGAATAGCGCACCAAACTAATCTGCCGTCAGTGTCAATATTTATTTTAGTAACTCCGAGTTTTGCGGCAGGCAAATATTGCGCTTCGTCAACTCCTTTGGCATCACTCAATTTTCCGCCGGCGTTATTTATACGTGCAACCCATTCTTGCGGAACACTGCTGCTGCCGTGCATAACAAGCGGGAAATTTGGAGGAATTGCTTTTTGAATTTTTTCGAGTACGTCAAAGTGCAAACCTTGTTTTCCGGTAAACTTGAAAGCGCCGTGAGAAGTACCGATAGCAACTGCTAACGAATCTACGCCGGTTTTGTCAATAAATTCTGCGGCTTGTGCAGGGTCGGTTAATTTGACGCTGCCGACAACATCTTCTTCAACTCCGCCAAGTTGACCGAGTTCAGCTTCGACCACTATACCTTTAGCATGCGCGCGGGCAACTACTCTTTTGGTTATCTCTATATTCTTAGAAAATTCTTCATGCGAAGCGTCAATCATTACAGAACTGTAGGCATTGCTATCAATACAGTCGTAACAAGCTTCCTCTGTTCCATGATCAAGATGCAAAGCAAATATCGCTTCAGGGAAAACTTCGTTGGCTGATGATATCAGGGCTTCCAACATGCGTTTATCACTGTATGATCTTGCGCCTCGCGATATTTGAATTATGAATGGGGCACTTTTAGTGTTATCTATCGGGTCATCATTTTTAGCTTTTTTGCCAAGATTCCCGCGAAACAATCCTACGGTCTGTTCCAAATTATTAATGTTATAAGCACCGATAGCATATTTGCCGTAAGCGTGCTTAAACAAGTCTTTGGTCGTAACAATCATTTTTATTCTCCTTTGATTTTTTGTGTAACGGACAAACTTTACACCGAACTTACTTCAAATTTCGTCAATTCAAATAAAGTAAAAAAACAAGAAAACAAACGAAATTTAACGTGAGAACTACTTAAACTTTTCAATACTGGTGCAACATAATCGAGGTAAGAATTTTATCACAATCTCATAAATTCGTAAGGTGGGGGGAATTTTAATCACAAAACTTATGAGAATTTCTAAACGGCATATCGGATTACTCCAAAATTTCGGAATTTTTTGTGGGGTCTTGACGGGAGTATTCTACTTGTTAGAATTGGTCGCCTATTGAGGAGTTGGTGCTTGGTCT
>JAITDV010000557.1 GCA_031282385.1 Planctomycetaceae bacterium
ATTTGCTTGAATTGTTGATACCAATCTTTTTTTGTGAGCGTTTTGATCTCCGACAATCGATAAACTAACCATATCACAACAAACAACGGATAAAAAATCAACAATGTAAATTTGGTTAACTCTGCAAGTCCAAGAACAATGCCAGCAATTAATGATTCCAGTATTTCAGAATGTTTTAACCAACAATGGAAAAAATAAAGTGCCACAACTCCAGTGGTAGCCGAAGGAACATCTGGACAAATTAAGCAACCATTACCAAGTATGTACGGAGAAAACATCCAAATCAACGATACGGTAATAGCAACGTAAATGCCAAGTACTTTTTTTGTCCAAACATAACAAATAATCATTCCTCCAAGCACAAAGATAATCATGACACAATACCGTCCCAAGACCGCCCAATAGAAATGATCAACATTTTTATTAACCCAGATGGTACCCGCCTTACCTTCCATACGACCCAAGTGTGAAAAACCAAGATCGGCAAAAGTTGGGCAATACGTTTGCGCACAAAAAGCCGGAAAAGAACCCAACATGTCAACGAGTGGTGGATTGACGTGAAATGTTGAGTAATCACCTATCTCAAGATGAATCAATCCAGAAGCTATTCGCCCATCTTCATTGTAGACGTAACTAAAATTGTATGGTAAAGGAACAATGATTAATAAAACCAGAACACATAAAAACAACAAAATCGTTAGGTACCTTTTATCCAACATCATTTCACTCTACCGATAGACAAGCTCATGGCTTTCTGCTTATCGGATTCTCTAAATTTTTTACAATCGAGTAATATTTATTTCGATGATTCAAATAGATCAACTAGCTAAAATTAAACATAAGACTTCGAATAATAACTAGACTTTTGAAAAATGGCATTCATATTATAGCATAGGTGTTTAGAATGTAAAAAATATCATTTTGGGACTATACATTGTACAATTTTTATGTTTCAAACAAAATGAAATCCTAAAAAATGAAGGCTTCAAAGTTACGGCAATAAATTATTCCGATTATTTGACATTCGGTTTGTTGCCCAAATTTTAATACAAGTTAGTTTTGTTTAATATGATAAAATTTGCCAAAGTCAAACAATAATAAAGAAAACTGCTTCTAGAAAAATCACGTTTTCCGTCGCCTTCTTTGAAAGTGGAACCAAATGCTAATTCCTATCAACAACAATCCAAACCCTGCAATTATAAGGTTACTACGACTTATTTTACGGTTGATAAAATCAGGCTCAGGAAGACCATAATGAGACAGAGTAAAACGTGATTTCTCAAGTGATGGTTGTTTAGTAAGCTCATATATCCTTTCAAGTGTTCTTACTGGCGAATCTGAGGTCTCCTTATAATAACTTACAATGCACTTAGATATATAACAAATACCATCATCACGAACTGCCACATCGCTATCAAACTTATATATTCCAGCGATATTCTCAACATCACTCCGTACCATCAAATTTGCACTTTTTAGTAACGAATAATCACCGTCCAATAAAAAAACTAACTCACCCTGAAAAGGATAATAGCTGAATTTCTTATGTTGTTTATTATTAGACTGATTACGAAACGATACCTTAACGAACAAATGATTATTCCCACCATGGTATTGTTCAGAACTCGTGACTTCAAATTTATCGTTGTCCAGCAGGTCTACCACTGTTCCCAAATCGTGTAGCTCTAATCCACCTGCGAAAAAAAACTTTCTTATCACTGGATTTAAACGATCAGAAAGATCTATCTCCTTTTCCCAGTAGTTAGGAATAATATTTAACACTCGCCATGCATCGTTTATGTTTCTGCCCCGAGTTAGCTCAAAAAGATACTTTTCGTTGGTACCAATAATTCTTTGATAGTGGGCTTTATCAGGCAAGTCAACATCTCTTCCTTCTGTGATAAGGCAATTGTTTTCTCCCACAATTCCACGTATCTCAAATAGTTCTGTCTTATTAGCCGGATTTTGGTAAAGTTGATTTTTTGTTATAACATGTACCTCATATCCATTTATTAAAGCAAGATAATTTTTCAATCTTGTCTTTAACGACAAAATAGATTCACTGGTACCACGATCATCTCTACCACTACCGAAACAAATGTCACAACAAAGTAATAGTATAAAAAACAAAACTGTCACATGTAGAAATACATTTTTTTGTGATAATACTAATCGTCGTCTAAACATACTAATTTCTCCTTCTCTTTTTGGTATGAGATAGTTTCACAGTTCGATTTTGGTTCTAGTCCTATTAACCCCAATACTAGTAATTCATCTCACCTAAAAAATGGGATAATATAGCGTCCCAAAATTAAATTGCGTCAAAACACTAGCGAAGCAATCAGGTACTCTAAAGAAATTAAAATTTAAGGTCTCCACAATTGACAAACCAAAGGAATCATTGGGTGATACATAAATCTTTTAGAATGTAAAAAGACCAAAACTAACCATGAAACTACCCATACGAGCACACTCAATCAACCTCATGTCCCTTCTTGGTAACAAGCACATATACCATCATCACCTTTGCGACATTCGCAACCTCCACAATTCGATTCATCACTCGTTTTACTGCATAACGGTTCATTACCTGCTCCCGATGATGTCACTTTTTTGCAACCTCCGTTCCAAAAATCAGAACCACAATTTGCTGCACATTTATTTACGACACATGCAGCATACGAGTTGTACGTGAATACGAAAATGCCCAATAACGCCAATCACGTTATTAACATTCCCAAACCTACAGTCGCGAGCAAAGTCAATTTCGGTAACATTCCCAAAATCAACCACACACCAAAAAACAATTCAAACTCGACAACAAATATATTGAACCATCTTGCATGTAACAATCCATCTCCCAACGACGGAGTGGTTGCTAATTGGTGAGCTTTCAATACTGCCGCGACTAAAATTATTGTTGCAACAATAAGTCGGATCACCTTCCAATACTTGCCCCGATTCCAATCAATACAACTTTTATCGGAGCGGGTATCACATTTACAATGTTCTTTACTCA
>JAITDV010000043.1 GCA_031282385.1 Planctomycetaceae bacterium
GCGTGAAATTTTTCCAGAGTTGATTTCAAAACATCGTAAATTTGTTGCGCAAATTGACAATAATACATCGACAAATAAAACGTTTCCGGCGGTACGTGCAAAGTTACAAAAATTGGTTAGTGTAAAACTGCCGATGTTAAGCGAACCTAAAAAAGTATTGAATGATCTTGCGCAGCAGCATCAATTTTCATGGCAAAATCTTGACAAGTTACCGCATGATGTGTGGGATGAAAATGTGTTACCGGCAATGCCGCTTGGAGATTTTTTGATTTTGATGTTGGTCGGATTTGATTTGGATTATGTTTGTGATTTACCTGATAAAAATTCATCGGACAAATCGGACAAAATGATTTTAAGAATAATCAATATACCAAAAAATAAACCGTAAATTCATCCTCAATTATTTGCGATCACAAAAAAAACCTTTTGTTCGCAAAATTACAAATATCTGTTCTTACTATAAATTCCGATAGGTAATCAGGCGGCGGTAAACAAAATTTAAAGAGTGAACAGTTTAAAAATACCCGACTGAATAGTTATCTAAAATTAACCTTTAATCCAGACATGAATTTTTGTATGACGAATATTCGTATATTTTTTTTCTGGATGTGTCAATCTATATTTTACTTGGCGGCAGCGCTTTCGGCATTAAATCGGTTTTGGGCGGGAGTTGGAGTTAGTGATTATTTTGTTGCGGTTTGGTTGGGAGGTTTTATTGCGGTTATTTTTATGCTGCTTCATTTGTTGCAAGCAGATGCGGCGTTGTCAGGTTTCGCTGAACGCAACTGGTTATCGGCGTTTATTATTGGTACGTTGCTTGGACTCAAAGTTTTTTTAGTATTCATATTGATAATTATTGTAACTGAAATCATTTGGTGGTTTTTGTTACAAAAAATAGTTGTTCGTGAATTTTTGTCTGCAACAAATGAGTTGCCTGTAGAATTCGCGGCGGACAAGACAAATGAAATCAATATAAATAATGACGTCGATACAAATGAATCATCGGAATTGATTTGGAATAATGGTAAAACACAACAAATAATCCGCAGCAGAACGGAATTAGGCGGTGAAAAAATTGAGGGATATTTTTTAGTTGAGTTTGTTGGCGACCAATTGACGGCAAGTGTTCATGTTTCGTTTTATCCTATGTTTGATGAATTACCGTTGATTGATGCGCATTTGATTGATGCGGAAGCGGCGAAAGATGCGAAATTGACGGTTGCCAAAATACAGCGTTTCGGCGCGAGAATAGATATTAAACGTACAAATAAAAATATTGACAAACTACGATTGGTTGTAGTTGTAAACAGTCCGCAATAAATTATCGGTAACATACGCAAGTTCAACTATCGTAAAGATTGTTTTAACGTTATTATGTTACCGAATTCTATACCGCTCGTACAATAAAATTACGCTACTCAAGAGCGTAAAAGCCTACAGGTAAGTAGGCGGCGGCAAATGAAATTTTACATGTGAACTGTTTGAAGTGTATTTGATATTGGAAACGATTAGAAAATAGGGTTATATTATGTTTAGGTTTTTGTTGGGTGTGTTTGTATTGATGTTGGGAGTTTGGGGATGTGGTAATGGTGAAGAGCATTCTACAGATTCAAAAAAAATTAATAGTTCAACACCAATTATTGAAACGAATAATCAAATTCAAACTACGAATTCTGATGATGAGGCTGCTGATAAAAAGAAAAAAGAGATTGTGATGCGTAATAATCCTTTTTTTAAATCGACATTGGAATTTTTGCGATCACCTGTTCCGCTTGCTGATTCGGTTGCGGCGGTTGAGGACGAGATGAAACCTTATGTTGAGGTAATTGGCGGAACGGCAATTTCGTTTAAGATGATGCCGATTAAAGGCGGCAAGTTTACAATGGGCAGCCCCGGCAACGAAACCGGTCATAAACAAGACGAAGCTCCGCAACACGAAATTGAAGTAGCTCCGTTTTGGATGGAAGAACACGAAGTAACGTGGCAGGAGTTTAGTCTTTTTGCGCTTAAAATATTGCAAGTAACGCGAAAGGCACGGAATGAGCGTGAGTTGCAAGCGGATGCAATGGCATCACCGACGCCGCCGCATACAATCAGCGCAATTAGTTACGATAATTCCTCTAAAGTCGGCTATCCGGCAAGCGGTATGACTCTTTACATGGCGCAAGTTTATTGTAAATGGTTGACAATTCAGACTGGGCGATTTTATCGATTACCGACGGAAGCCGAATGGGAATACGCTTGCAGAGCCGGCGCCAAAACAGCATTTTCTTTTGGGGATTCGGATGACAATATTGATGATTACGCATGGTATTTTGACAATAGTGAAGGCAAGTCAAAAAAAGTAAAACAAAAAAAACCTAATGCGTGGGGACTGTACGATATGCACGGTAATCTTTCCGAGTGGGTGTTAGAACAATACGATGTTGATACATATTCTAAACGTAACTCTAACTCAAGCGATCCTGTTGTTGTGCCGGCACAAACCGGTTTTGGGCAAGTTCTACGCGGCGGAAATTGTGAAGACGCCGAAACAACAAAATTACGTTCGGCGGCAAGATTGTTTTCAGTTCCAGAATGGAAAAAACAAGACCGCGAAAAAACGCAAAGCATCTGGTGGACAACTGACGCGCCTTTCATAGGTTTCAGAATCATACGACCTCTAACTCCGCCAAAAACAGAAAACGAACTAAAAAAATACGAAGCTGATCCGGAAATATGGTTGAATTACCCAATCAGATAATTTTTGGTAACAGAATAGTTGCCGATATACTGCTCGTAATATAAATTGCATGATTCAAGAGCGTAAAAGTCTGCTTTCCGATATTCCGATAAGTAAGCAGGCGAAGGCGAAAGGAAAGGAAATTTAAAGTGTGAACAGTTTAAAACACACGACTGAATAGTTACGACGAATTTACAAAATTCATTTTGTATTTTATGTAATTGGCGGATAACTGGGCGGGTAATTTTAAGGATTAAAAAAAATTTTTGAAAATTTCATGGAAAATGATGAAGCGGTTGTAATTCATAGTGTTGACTTTAGTGAAACCAGTCTAATTGTAACTCTTTTTACAAAACGATTTGGGAAGATTGAAGCGATTGCAAAAGGCGGAAGGCGGCTAAAAAGCCCTTTCGAATCTGCTCTTGACATACTAACCCGAATTAACGTAACATTCATCCAGAAAAAAAATGACGCCCTCGATATACTTACCGAATCACAATTAATCAGACGATTTCATGTAACACAAAATAACTTGCATGGTTTATATGCCGCTTACTATATTGCTGAATTGGTAAACCTTTTTACAGAAAGAAATTTACCCAATTCCAGATTGTACAATCTCACCTCAGAGAAATTGTGCGCTTTTGAAAAATCAGATTCGATAAATTACCATATTGCGCAATTCGAATTTCAATTACTATATGAAAACGGTACAAAACCTGTATTGAGTTATTGTGCCGAATGCGGGACAAAAATTGAAATAACAAATCCAAATCAACTAATTCCATTTAGACAAGCCGCAGGAGGCGTAATTTGTAATAAATGCGTTGAAAAAAACAGAAAATTTCAACAACATTATACCCTCATAAAAAATGAAACATTGAAAATCCTAAAACATTTTGAAACAGAAATAAACAACAAGATAAATAATAAACAATGTACAAATTTACAACTTTCAAATAAATCAATCAACGAAACTCTAAACTTGTTAAACAACTGTATCAACTACCAACTCGGTTCACAACCGCGAACACAAAAATACCTGAAACACTTTAACTATACCGAACACACTTTAGAAGCCGCCGACACAATGGCGGCAAAGCAGGCTTCAGAAAATAAGCCCGCAAAAGTTACTGAAAACTAAGGTGTAAACAGTTTAAAATCAGAGGACAAGGATGTCAATTTACCGAAAATATATTAAATTCGTACAGCACAAAATTATCAATGCAGGATCGCATATAGATAAATCTGTACAAAATACCGACACTGTAATTGTAAACAGAATTGTGAACAGTTCAAATATTGTTCAATATAGTCGGTTAATTTATGTTACAATAATTGCTGTAACTCTATTTATTACCGGTTGTCAATTATTGCAATCAACCGCTACAGATTCAGAATACCGCGGGCAAACTCCAACTTCGATATTTGCTAACGAATCCGTCAATCCCGCTACTTTTACAACTAATTTACCTGTTACAACAACAATTTCCGCTAATCCGGTTACGCAACCAAATCAAGATCAAAAAACGATCTCTCCAGCATCAAAACCGCAATTTGTTGAAGTACCTTTCACTGATCCATTTGGTACATCTGTTTCAATTTTGTCCGCTCAAAATCCAAGACCAATCTCTCCGCATTCTCCTGCCAATTTATCCGATCACCAACCGTCGCTTTACCCGCAAATTGCCAGCGCCACAACCGGTAATAGAAACAGTAATCCACAAACCAATCCGGTAAACACGCCTACAATAATACCATATCCAGATACCAATCCAAATATTCGTAACGAAAATTTGTCCATAACACCCGTTCTAACCCCGGAGTCCATTTCATTTGTTAATAGTAAAATTGATGACAATGAAATCTGGGGAGATACAACCGCAAAAACACAATCAATCAATGAAGCAGCAAAAAAGGAAGGAGAAAATCTTGAAAAAAACAGGTTGCTTGAAATCGCCAAAACAAAACAGTCTCAAGATGTTGACCCGAAAAAAAAATATATGCAACCACTTTCTGATAGATTGGGACCTTTTGCTAATCGTGAAAAACGTGAAATTATTGATAGCGATATAACTATAATTTCACCGGTTAATTATCTTCAGGAGAATCCGGCAATATTCGACAATAAACCAATCTACGATTGGGAAAAAGAAGAACACACTGCGTTTGATTGGTCAACACTCGATCCGGCGAATTATTACAAGAAAGTTATTAATAAACTCGGCTTGGGAGTCAATGAAGAAAAAGCACAACAATTTATGCAAGAAGGACGTGATATTTTGATAAAAGCAAAACAGAAATCAGATGAAATCGCCGCTGCTAAAAAATTGTCCGATAATAATCAAGAAAAATTGTTTAAAAAATCACAGTTGGAACTTGAAAAATTGTACCGCGAAGCCGCCGTTAAATTTCACAAAGCGTCAAAACATTTACCTGATTCTTTGTTGGAAGAAGATGCGTTGAATCTGGCGGGAGAATCTTTTTTCTTTGGCGGCGATTACACACGAGCTTTCAACGCATATCAAGCGTTGATGGTAAAATACAAGCACTCAAAATATCTTGACACAACCGCACGCCGTTTGTTTGCTATCGCGCGTTATTGGGAAGCTGTAGATAGAAATAGTAAAATTACACTCGTAAATTTTACAGAAATAACCCGTCCGATGTTTGATACATTCGGTTATGCAAGCAAGGCTTATGAGACAATTTTTATAAATGATCCAAATAATCCGCTTGCCGATGATGCGGTAATGGCAATTGCAACTGCATATAAGTTACGAGGAAAATATGAAGGCGATACCAGTTTTGAAAAAGCAGCTTTCTACTATAAATATCTCACTGAAAATTATCCGTTGAGCGAACATTTTGACGACGCCCGTAAGGGTGAATTGTTTGCACGAAGCGAAGCATATATGGGCGCGGAATACAACCATAAAACTTTAAACGACGCCCAAGAACTCGCCGAAATGATCAACCGCTCACGAACTCCAAACAAAACCGATGACGATGAAAACAAAGCAATTACTGAATTGAATGAAAATATTGTAACAAAAAATGCCGAACGTGAATGGGTTGTCGGGCAATACTATGATGCAAAAAAATATTACGGTTCAGCAAAATTGTTCTACCAAAAATTAATCGAAAAATATCCGCAAACAACTTACGCTGAAAAAGCAAGAAAAAGACTTGAACAAATAAAAAATAAACCGGATAAACCGTCCACTTTCAACTTGTTTTAAAAACAACTCCAAATATACTGTTCATACTATAACTTGCGCGATTCAAAAGCGTAAAGATATACGTTCCGATTTGTAAGCAGGCGGCGGTAAATAAAATTTTAAGTATGAACAATTTATAAATTGTGTTTGGTGTATATGATTTTAGTATTCTACCTGAATAGTCAGAGAGATTTTGACTTGCTAATTTATTTGAAAAAATGTTCAGTAAAAAATTTATTGATTCAACTCGGTTATTTGCGTATTGTTTGGGATTGTTATTTTTTGTACATTTAATTGTTGGTGTGAGTTTAATTTCCGGTTGCCGAACACTTGGGTACAATGTTGGAACAAAAAATCCATACGGTAGCGATGTGAGGACGGTTTATGTTCCGATTTTCAAATCAACTGTGTTGCGTCGTGATCTTGCGGAGCGATTGACTGAGGCTGTTTGTAAACGAATTGAGTTGCGGACTGCGTACAAGGTTGTTTCAAAACCGACGGCAGACAGCATTCTTGAAGGAAAAATTGTACAACGTTCACACGGGATCGCGATTTCTAACGGCTATAACGATCCACGTCAAATAATAGGAAATTTATCTGTAGAAGTACGTTGGCAAGATAGTCGTAAACGTGATTTATTGGAATTTGATCCGATTTCATGGAATGTAGGTAGCGCCCAGTTATCTGTATCTGAATATCTTGTTCCTGAATTTGGACAATCAGAATTAACCGCCGAACAATCAGAAATTGACAAAATAGCTAACCAAATTGTAAACATGATGGAATTGCCTTGGTAACTTCTATAATAGACCTTTTCGATAACCTGTAGGAAACCACCCTTAACCTCTCCGAAGGAGGGGAATTATTCGCCTCCCTCGGATGCGTCTTCTTATTCCCCTCCTTCGGAAGGGTTAGGGGTGGTCTCGGAGAAGTTAAGGAAGGTTTTTAATTGTAGGTTTTTTGTTGCGTTGATGTATTTTTAGGTTAGAAAAAAGGTCTAATGCTCGTACTATAAATTGCGCGACTCAAGAGCGTGAAAGCCTGATTTACGATAGGTAAGCAGGCGGCGGTAAAGGAAATTTAAAGTGTGAACAGTTTCAAAAAATATCATCTATAGTTACCAAAATGGTTGGAGATAAAAAAAACATGATTGAATAGTTACAATATAAAAAACTTGGAGATTAGGTTTTTTCTTTTACTTTTCTTGGAAAATACAGGTTCATATTGGACAATCTGAAAAACTAAATCTGAAAAATTAAATTGATTGTTATTAGTTTTTTTCTCTCATTGTCCCCCCTATTGACATGGTTTTTTTGAGCGATAGAATTTTTCGCGTTTTATGGGTTGTGGTTTTGCGACGGGGTGGAAATTTATTGTGATTCTGTAATTTCACTTCTTCGTATTGACGTTATTTATTGTTCACACCATTACCTCTTACTTTGCAATGTTGGGTTTTTGCAAAAAATTGATTGAGCGATTTATTGCGTTTTTTTTGGAGCGTGAATCAAAGAAACGGAATAGTCGATTCAAAAAACGACGGCTTGGTTTTGAAGTACTTGAAAGTCGCGAGTTGTTGTCAGCGAATCCATTGGATTATTCATCGACAGATTGGGATTGGGAAAATGATTCATGATTACCGCCGGTTGTTCAATTGCCTCAGACTAATATATACGCTATTGATTACGGAGGCTGCGTTCCATTTGCTCCAGTTGATTTCCTTTTATCTTCCGATCCCCAAATTGATGAAAACAACTCTATCGGCGGAGACCTCAACACCGGCGGAAACGGAACTCCAAATCTCACACAACTCGGCAACTCTTATTACGATGACATTGATAATAATCTCAATTGCAATAACTCAGGCATAATTGTTTCTTACACCACCGAAACCGGCTTCGTCGGAAACGACCTCTACAACTACAACGTCCAAAATCAAGAAGGTACCGACACTATTGCAACCGGTTTAATTGTAGTTGAAGTTTTGTCGCCTAATGTCGGTAACGGCAACTCAATTGATTTGCCTACCGGTTTTAATATTGACATGAACAGTTCTTCTTTCGGACAAATTTCTGTTGGCGGTAACAACTCACAAATCTCCCCAACCGCCCAATTCACTCCGCCATCAACCGACTCTTACACCGCTTCAACATCCTTGACAACCGAACCAACAGAAAAAACTATAAACAACATCACCGGAATCGGAACTGAAAGTCTTGATATAAAAATTTCATCTGACTTCTTTTCCAACGGCGATTGGTTTTACGCCGAAACTGTTATTTTCTCTTATTCAATTTCAAACGATGACGGTGTTTTCTGGGGCAATTATTCTTATGCGTTGTTTGCGGGATCAATTGACGGTGCGTATCATCATACGTTTGTTTTGAATACGTCTGATTATTTTTTTGTAACAGAAAATATCGACGACTCGCAATCCGGCAACACAACTACTTCATACACATCGAAAGCTATTGGCGGAACTGTTGACACGTTATATAGCAACTATGTTGATGATTCAAATAAAATTACCGCCGTTGAAATTCATAACACAACTACCGCTTCCAACTCAATCAGTTACGGCACTTATCAATATACAATTACGGGCGGTACTGTTGACGGAGAATTTAGCAGCGCAAACGAGTCGCGAAATTCCTCGTTGCAAAAAATAATTAACGTTACGGAAAATGAACAGACAACAACAACCGGCTCTTTTACAATTTCTACTTACAACTTGACAACTAATTCTTATGAGGGCAACGGCGATTATTTGATCAAAGTCAACAGCGACGAGACTGATGATTTCACACGCACAAGCGGAAACATAACTGAAAACGGCAGCAAAAAAGACGAATCAACTTACAATATCTCTGGCACGCTTGTATCTGACGGCGAGTGGACAAAAACAGGAACTGCGGTTTTGTATTCTGAATATGATTCATATTTTTACAATTATGACAAATACAAATTCCAAATTTCCGATTCCGATACAAACGGCAATTGGACAGATAGCGGAAGATACATAAATATTTCAGAAACTTCTCAAGACGGTAATCAAACAACGAATTTAACATTGACTGAGTTTGAAGTTGAGACGGAGACGGATGGAGTAACGGCGACGGTTGAGGAATGGGTAACGGTTTCGGGCAACGGTGAAAACAATGCCGCAACTTTTGACTCGACAGATAACAAGGTAACGCGAACTTACGAACAAACCGGTTCGGCGGACGGCAAAACTTGGACGAACAACGGCACGGTATTACAACGCGAAAAAACAGATTACACAGCAGAGCATAATATAACTTCGACGTGGGGTGATGACGATTGGGTTTATTCCGGCGAAGGCAGCGGCGAAGGCAATAATTCTTTCACTTCTACATTCACAGAAACAGGCACGTATGAATCAACATTCACGCAAGACAATATTGAGTTTTCGATTACAGATGGTACGGCGTCGCGTAGTGGTTCGGACAAATTTGAATCGACGTTTACAACATCATCGGAGCTTGTTGATGGCGAGTGGGTTGATATCGGCGACGGCACGGCGACAGGGACGTCAAAATCAAAAAGCGAGTATTCAGGTACTGGTATTTTTGAGTTGACGATTACAGATGAGCGGATTGTCGGCAATAATATTTTGAGCGGCGAAGTTGAGGAGAGCGGCAACGAAAAATTCAAATCAGAATGGTCAAGTGAGATTGAGTTGCAAAACGGCGAGTGGGTTAATGTCAGCGGCGAAGGCAGCACGACGTCAAATGGTAAAACGTTATTCGAATACAGCGGCGAAATCACAACAACCGAACAATACACTGAAGAAAATACTGAATATGATTTGAGTACGGAACGTAAAGTTTCGGGCAAAGAGAAGAGCAGTTGGGAAACGGAATCGCAAGATGAAATTGTTGAAGGCGAATGGGCAACAGTAAGCGGCAGCGGAGAATCGGACAATACGAGTTTGCAGGAATTTTCAACAGCTTCAACCGGAAATTACACAACTACATCACCGCCGGCAACAGCAACTACAACAACAGGCGACAACAATAGTTTTACGATTAACGGCGATATTTCTTTCGGTGAAAACAACAAAGAAAAAGCAGTTGCAAACGGCACGTTGACGTGGAATACTTCAACCAGCGAATGGGATACAACTAGCGTAGTTGTATGGAAGATTAATTGTAACAATTATTTTGACAAGGTTAGTACGGAAGGCAATTTTGAGGAAAGCGCGCCGAAAACAACTGTGCCGTCAAGTTGTGCTTTGTCTGATAATTCAACAGGACAACTTACAACCGTAACAGAAAAAAGTTTGACCGGAACGATAGCAGAAGAATTTCATTCTACGTATTCGTTTGATTCTAATTACACGGTCAATATTGATGCGGCAGGTGAAGAAACGCTTGCAAGCGGCGACTGCAAAACCAAACGGCACGAAGAGGCTGAAACTGTTTGGAACGGAGACGGGACGTTCTCGCAAAATTTAACGTACAAAAATGCAGACAATGTTATAATTAACGTTACGAATATTTCGGGCAAAACTAAAATTGACGATAAAAAAACAAAACGCGAATATGACGAAACGGTCAAGGAAGAAGTTGCCGGCGGCGAATGGAAGTTGCTATCCGGTAATTACAAAGATGTTACAAAAGAAACCGGAACAACTAAAATTACTACAAAGGTTAAAACGAAAAATTATTTTGGTACGGCAACAGAAACAAAAAAAACCAAGACAGTTGACAAGTCGAACTCAAATATCAAGACGGTTTACAAGGGTGAAGTTGTCAGCGGGGCAACGGCGGACGATGACAAAATATGGAAACAAACCGCAACTTCCACCGACAACAGCAGCGGACTATACAGTTATGAGGAAGAGATTGAAGAGGCGGCGTACTCGCGTGAAATTAACGGCGGCACTGTTTCGGGAACAATCACAATTTCAAAGGACAACACAGAAAAATACGGCGCAGATAATGTCATTCAAGAGCTTCAAGGTGAAGGCGAAAGCGCAGAATGGAAAGTGGTTTCGGGATCGCGTTGGACGGAGAGTTCTATTACGGAAACGGAAAGTTGTGAAGGAACTGGTTCGTATTCAACAAACACAAACGGCATAAGTTTGACCGGTACGATTTCCGAATCTTTGACTTATTCGACAACTTCTACGGATGCAAAAATTACCGAAACTTACAACGCAACAACAGACAAGTGGACAAAATCATCTGGTGAAGGTTCTATCACATATTCCGAAACAACAACTTTTTCAGATACCGCAACCGGCACGTTTGAAGTTGAAAACGGAACGGGAACAATCAATGAACGCAAAGTAAGCGAATATTATTCTTACTCGGCAACTAAATATTTGTCATCAGGAATTACTGACTACAACCAAACAGTAACCTCAACTTACAAATACGACGCCAAACAAAACTTCAACACCAACTCCGAACAATCATCGGATGGAACATTGACCGGCGAGAAAAAACAATGGACAAAAGATGAAATCACAAATACAGAAACGTTGGTTTGGTCAGAGGAATCGGATGGGTTAGTTGTGTTTACAGGTGGAATTCGCGCAAGTGATTTTGAATTTGAATCGGGCGTAAGTTTTGAAATGAACAGCGACGGTGCAGGCTCAACAAATTTCACCGAATATTCTTGCGAGTCGAAAGTCACATCGAAGTCGGATGATTTAGAGGAGACGCTTGATGTTGGTATTGTGAATGATTATCTTGAAGTAATGTTCTTGGCGGGCGAGGAATTGACAGATGGTTGGTTTGATGATTTTTGGGTTGAGACGGGCGGCAGTGTAATGTCAACAGAAAAATATGGACTTGACTGGAAAAAAAGCAACGAAGATTCAGATGTAAATCAAACAATTTGGGGACATAATTTTGTCGGCGTAAATGATTGGTCGGAGGAGTATGAGGTTGATCGGACGTTGACGATAACGGAGACGTTTAGTGACGGTTCGGAGGAAGATATTGAGGCGGGAATAGTTGCGGGGACAACGGGCAGCGGAACTGAAACAATCAAACATTATCGTAACGATAATTTCACCGCCGACGAAGAATCTTACACCTATTACGGCGCAACCGGAACTTACAACGCTTACAACAAATCACACACAAACTCGGAACTGAATTTCGATTTAACATTTGTAACCGAGAGTGAAGTTGAAGACGATTGGTATTGGGAAACGACAGGCACGGGACAGATTGACTGTTTATCGGATTGGTGTTTTGAATGTGAAGCTGCCGCAACAAATTACCAAAGTACCGAACAAACAACAATTGATGCAGAATATTACGAAAAAGCAACATACTACGAACAATCAATAGTCAACCAGACCTACTCCGATTCCAACGGTTGGACTTCAACATCAATCATTACCGCCGACGAAAACGAAAACGAAAACGAAGAAAACGAAGAAGAACAACAAAACAGCTACGCA
>JAITDV010000467.1 GCA_031282385.1 Planctomycetaceae bacterium
TAGACCTTTTCTCTAACCTAAAAATACATCAACGCAACAAAAAACCTACAACAAAAAACCGCCTTTAACTCCTCCGAGACCACCCCTAACCCCTCCGAAGGAGGGGAATAAGAAGACGCCTCCGAGGGAGGCGAATTATTCCCCTCCTTCGGAGGGGTCAGGGGTGGTCTCCTACAGGTTAGCGAAAAGGTCTAGTAAGCAGGCAGTGGTAAATGAAATTTAAATGGTGAATAGTTTAATATATATTCGGCGTTTTTGAAAATTCGGTTTTCGTTTTTAAGTGTCAAAAAGGAAATAGCAAACATGAACAATAATTTAAAAACAAAAATTCAAATGTAACGAGTATATTAAAAAATATCTTGAGAATTTATATCTTTGTATCGTTTTATTCAATTAGAACAATTACCCGACATGATACTATTTTTTTAAAATTTTTCTATAGGCGCAGAGAGCAAGAAAAATGACGAATATTGTACAAATAATTGCCGGCATGTCTCCAATATAATGGTAAATCGGCGTCCAATATTGAATTTCTAATTGATCAATAACCGGTTCCGCTGATTTGCGTTTACCGATTTTGGTAATTTGTCCGTAACAATTTATTGTTACAGAAAAGCCGCAATTTGTCGCGCTTACATATTGACGGCGATTTTCTGCTGCACGAAATACATGTGTTGCTAAATGCTGATCAATCTGATTGGCAAATCCGAACCAACCGCTGTTTGAAATATTTATCAATAAAGCAGGTTCTTGTCCCAGTTTTTTTAACGATAAGATTTGCCGACGAACATGATGCGGAATTGTGCTTTCAAAACAAATATTTACTGACGCATAAATATTTTTGCCAACCAGCATTGCTACCGGTTTATCTCCGCGTCCTGCTTCTTGGCAAATTGATCGCAATGGAAAATCCGCCGGTAAATAATCTGCAAATGGAACATATTCGCCAAACATTACAAGTTGAATTTTGTCATAACGTGATTTAAATTCCGGCGGTTTCGGTACAACAAGTAATGCGGAATTAAGTCGCAACGGTTCTGTTGCGGATTTTTTGTTACGATTATTATCAACTACAATTGTTGAAATTCCATACAAAATCGGTACGCCAACTTCCGCAGATATGTTTAACAACATGCTATGCGCACGTTCTAAATATTGTTGATTCCAATCTATATTTTTATATGTTGCGCCGTTTTGAAAAATAACGTATGGAATTGGGCAAACTGTCTCTGCCCATATTATCAAATCCAAATCCGCATCGTGATTATTGCGAACCGCAGTTTGTGTCAAATCAATGTACTGTTGTAAACAATCATGAAGTTGTTTATCTGTCATAGTTATAGACACCGGCGAGTTCCCTTGTAAAGCCGCAATTTTAAGTGTTAAACTTTTACGTGAATTTACTGTAGAATTATTCTGTAGCGGATTGAGTTTTGCAAAAATTGTCAAATAACCATAACCAAGCGTTGCCGCAATTATAAGAAACGTACAAATTATTGTAACAAAAAATGCTCTATTGTATTTTTGACTGAACATATACCGAATGTAATTTAGGATTCGGTAAAATAAAAATATTTGAGAAGATTGTTCGGCAAGTAAATTTTTGTGAGTTACTGTAGATTCATGAGTGAACAATTTTAAATCGTCTGATGAATTTTTTCTATTATCAGTTTGTGTATTTTTTGTAACGTTAATTGCAACTGCGTTATTGGTTAATATATTGTCATGACAATATTTTGACAAAACACTTGCAAAAAGAATAGTTCCTATTCCAGCGCCTACTGACATTATCATGCCGCCTACCAAATATCCACCGCCAATATCTGCAATCTGAATCAAAATCGGCGTTGCAAATAACAAATGTTCTATCGAACAAAAAGAAAAACCGCCAAGTAAATTATTACGCAAAAACTCACAGCCAATCCAACATAACGGCATCGCTGCCATAACTGGAAATTGTAAATTATGTATTGCCGTTCGCGCCGACACAAAAAATAATAACCAATAAAACGACAAATAACCCGCAAGAATCAAAAGACCCAAAACCGCAACAGGATGCGGCGCTGAAATCCATTGTATTGAAACCAACCAAAATATAAATGACGCAAAATAAACGTAACGATATTTCAATACAGATTTATCTGTAAGCAACGGCACCCACAACAACGGTACAAGAAATACTGCAAGACAAAATTGACTGCCGTATGCAAATTGTAAAACGCAAAATATTATCGTACCCAAAAAAAATAAATACAAACTCATATTAAAACTAAATTTTTGCAAAATGTTATTTTATACTTCAAAGCATACTGCTCGTACTATAAATTGCGAGACTCAAGAGCGCAAAAGCCTGCTTTCCAATAGGTAAGCAGGCGAAGGTAAAGGAAAATTCCATTATCTTCATATCCGACAATTCGTTCTTCTGTATGTTTTCCAGGTTTAATTACTTGTAAGTCAGTTTTTGTTGACCAGTTTGCATCAAAATGATTCTTCCGCCATTGTTCGTCGGCAGTCCTTTCAATAATTCGTACCAAAGAATCGTATGCATTTCCTCGTATTTTATTGTCCAACTCTTCTTTTGCTTTCTTGCGGATTTTAACCACGATTGGCTTTGCTTCAGTTGCTTGTATTTGCGGACGGCACTGATC
>JAITDV010000470.1 GCA_031282385.1 Planctomycetaceae bacterium
CGTAATGAACCAACATTGTACTCCGATGCGCTTTCTCAATATCAGCATTCAAATCATCCACCGAACGCGACCGGATACATTGAATAAAATTCTCCCAATGTTCCTTTTCCGGCACGCGACCGTGATGTTCGGCTTTAACAACCGGCTCGCGATTTTTGGGTCGGTCAAATACTTGCCAACCTCCGCCGTGTCGTCCAACAACCATTAATCCTTTTGTCCCGAAAATTTCTATTCGTGTTGCGCAATTCTGCCACACGGGGAAAATATCACTGTTCCTGTCGCCAATCTTAACCATGTAATCAGGATAAAGCGCAAGTTCAAATGTAAATGTCAAATCATCGTACTCATACGTAGCGATTAACGTATCCGGCGTTTCTGAATCGTCATTGCGTGAAAAGATACCGCCGACAGCATAAGCTGATTTCGGTATCTCCTTGCCGATCAGCCAACGCGCCAAATCAATTTGATGAACACCGTCATCCGCCATATCGCCAGCAGAGAAATCCCAAAGTTGATGCCAACCGGATCGCACAATTGAAGAAGAATATTCACGATGCGGAACAGGACCAAGCCAAAGATCATAATTAAAATTATCGGGAGTTTTTTCACCTTTCCGAATTTTCAATCCGCCCCATCGTTTCATGTTGTAAACACGGCAAAGATGAACGGTGCCAAGTCTGCCGTCAGCAATATATTTTCTTGCGGAAATGTTGTATGGTGCGCTTCGATTTTGTGTTCCGTGTTGAACGATACGTTTGTATTTTCGTGCGGCTTCGAGGCATTTTTGACCTTCAAATCCGTCGCGTGAAAACGGCTTTTCGACGTAAACATCTTTTTCCGCCTTTATTGCCCAGAAAGTACACAGCGAATGCCAGTGATCTGGGGTTGCGCAAACAATCGCGTCAACAGATTTGTCGTCAAAAACTGTACGCATATCTTCAGCGTATTTTGCACCGAGTTTACCGGCTAAACTTTCGCCGCGTCTTTTATCTACATCACAACAATACACAATATTTGTATCGTTACGTGCCTTGAATCCATTGATAACTCCGCTGCCGCGACCGCCGCAACCGATAAGTGCGAGGTTGACTTTATTGTTGGCGGCGGTTTCTGCTGCGGACACTCCGCTCAAGATCGTAACGCCTGCCGCAAGTCCAAGAGTTGTTGATTTCAAAACATTTTTATTTGGCGTTTTATTAGATTTTGCGGATTGATTTGATTGTAGTTGGTTTGTATTTTTTGTTTTCATTTTTTTGTCTGACTGTGAGATCAGTTTATTGATTTAACGGTAATGTGTTTGTTGACGCATTTTTATTCGGTCAATTTACAGAATGTATTGTCAAGCTGTATTTTTTACACTGTTGATTAGCTGATTAACTGAGAGAATTGTAATCAAAAACTTTTTCAAATCAATTCCAGTCAATTGAAATAGAAAAAAATTTTATTTTTGTAAATTCATTTACCATTTTATATATCGAACATGCTTTAATATTCGGTGTTGTGAAAGTATGTATTTTACGTATTGAGTTGACAAAATTCTAAAGTGGTTCTTTGGTATTGCCGAAAGTTGTTGTGTCTTTTTGTTCGCGGGCTGCTTGTTGCTGTCCACAGCAACGGACGAACTAACCAATACACTTTAAGCTGTTCACACTTTAAATTTCCTTTGCCGCCATCTGTTTACCTATTACCTATCGGAAAGCAGGCAGGCTTTTACGCTCTTGAGTCGAGCAATTTATAGTACAAACAGTATAGAAACTTCAGCAAAACAAAAACGTTAAAGCAGCTTATCAATAGATAAACTGGTGAAAATTACCCGAAATCTTATGTTAAACCGTTTAAAATACTCTTAAATTATGATGCAAATTCGTAATTCAGATAAATTGGTCAGGGCAATGAAATCATTAGAAGACGCGATTAAATATGCCCGCACTGTAAACTTTCAGGAACTTGACAACTCTTTCAAAAGTGTTTTGCAAGCCGCAGTAGTACAAAATTTTAACCTAACATTTAATGTGTGCCGCAAAATGTTGCGCTACAAATTACAAGATATTGTCGGCGGAGATGTTGTTGGTAACGAAATCAACAATTTAGAAGAAACAAAATCTCTAATGAAATCCGCCGCAAAAGAAGGTTTAATTTCAAATCTCAATAATTGGTTGGAATACGCCGAATGCGAATACCTCACTCAAGCAAGCAATAGCACTATTCGAACTTTTGAAAAAGCTGCTTCATTCTTGCAAGATGCTGCCGAACTATTGGAAACTTGCGCCAGACGAAAAAATAACGAAAGACGTGTCGCATAAATAAATCAGATTTTGTAAATATTCAGTAACTATTCAGTCGCGGGTGTTTTTTTACACATTCAAACAACAGCAACTATGGCAACTTTTGCTCAGTAAGAGTTTTCCATGAATAACCCACAGTTTAAACTGAGGATAAGTAACCGCAACAACATCAATCCTGTAAATGGTTGTCCTAGAATCCAATGAAATATTAAGAAAAAATAATGTTCAACATCATTGCTGATCTGTTATGCTGGTTACTGATGGTTCTGAATTGTTTCTAAAGTTCCCACAATTTCTGCGACATTTTTCGCGCCGAGTTCTGATAGAGCAGCAGGTAATGCGTCAAGAATTTGGATTGCTGCTTTGGGGTTGTAGAAGTTTGCGGTGCCGATTTGTATTGCCGATGCTCCTGCAACAAAAAACTCCATTGCGTCATCAATTGTACTAATTCCGCCAATACCAATAACCGGAATTTTAATTGCTCTAAAAATCTGATACACACACCTTAACGCAATTGGTTTGATTGCAGGTCCGCTCAAACCGCCAAAAAAATTACCCAAACGCGGCAACCTCCGCCGCCAATCAATCGCTAACCCCAAACATGTATTCACTGCCGAAATACCACTTGCACCGCCTGACTCTGCACCTTTGGCAACTTCGCCGATATTAAAAACATTGGGCGACAACTTGACAAACAACGGCAATTTAATATTTCGGCAAAACGCTGCAACCACACGCTCACAAAGTTTAGAATCCGCCGCAAAATCTACTCCGCCGCTAACATTCGGACAAGAAACATTCAACTCCACCGCATCAATCCCTTCTGCCGCTTGTAACTTCTCACCTAACGCCGCGCACTCGTCCAAATTTTTAACCGCCGTGCTGACAATTATTTTTGTTCCAAGCGTCCGCAAATAAGGCAACTTCACCTCAATAAAATCATCTACTCCGTCGTTGTCCAATCCTATAGAATTAAGCAAGCCGGACGCCGTTTCAAATGTACGCGGTGCTGGATTACCAGAACGCGACGACAACGTTATCGTTTTGGGAATAATACCGCCAAGACGCGACAAATCAAATACGCCGGACATCTCACAAGCATAACCAAATGTACCAGAAGCCGTTAATACCGGATTGTTAAAAGGTAATTTCTGCAGCATGTTGCGGGAGATTCTAAAAATACGTAACTGGCAACTTCTAAAAACTCATTTTGTCCACGAATTTTCACGAAAGATCACGAATTAAATAATTTGTGCAAATTCTTGGATAAAATAAATTTATTGTCTGAACTTGTCAATCTGAAAATTTTGATAATTCTTTCAAAAATAAGTTTTAGAAGTTCCCTGTAGTTGATTATTCGCCGCGTAGTTTTATGTTGAAGTTGACTAATTTTTCGCGTATTTCTGTCAAACTTGTTACGCCGAAATTTTTGCATTCGAGTAACTGTTCGGCACTGCATGAAACCAATTCGCCTATTGTCTGAATATTCAATCTATTCATACATTTCTTTGCGCGAACAGACAAATTTAAGTCTGTAACCGGTCTTGCAAGAGTTTGTTGTGCTTCCGGCGTTAGAGATTCCAATTGAATCGGTTCCGGCAACTGCTTTTCCGAAGCATATTGTCCCAACTTCAAACCCTTCAACGCAAGCATTTCGCGTATTTCATTCAAACTATTTTCGCCAAAATTCTTACTTGCCAACAACTCTTGTTCCGTGTGCCGACAAAGATCGCCAAGCGTGTTAATTCCCATCAACCGCAAACAATTACGGCTCCGAACCGAAAGCTCAAAATCAGAAACCGGCAAATTAAGAATCTGCGAATGACGATCACGTCTTTTTAACGCATCCTCATCTATGTGCATTTCACTTGAGGCTCTAGCGTCTTTGAAAAATAATCTTGCCCGTTTGTCGTCGGGAAAAGTATCGAGTATTCGTTGGTAGCAAATCATTGCCTGTTGGTACTGTTCTAAATCTTCGTACAACAATCCCAGATTTAATAGCGTTCCAACATTGGTCGGAAAATTTGACGCTGCTTGTTTATAAAGTTCTAATGCAGATTCATCATTGCCGCGCCGTTCACTTTCAAGTGCCAATCCGAATAACGCTCCAGAATGTTTTTTATCAGCGGCAACTGCACGTTCATAAAGACGGATTGCTTCATCGGTTTGACCGAGAGCGGCAACTGTTACGCCGCGTTGGTAGAGGTATTCGGCGGTTTGTTCGATTGCGCCGGAGAGTTTATCGAGTTGTTCGAGGCTTTTTTCGGGTTGCTGCATATTTCGATAAACTTCTGATTTACCGAGAGTACATTCATCGACATTATATCCGGCTTTTTGAGCCTGATCGTAAAATTTAAGTGCTTCGGCGTAATGTTCCAACATGAAGTTAATTTTTGCTTGATAGAACAGTGCAAGCGCGCCGCCGTCGCCTTTTTTGACGACTTGTATTGCGTTTTCAAAGTCCCCCAAAAGAAAGTAACCGATACCAAGACGCACACGACCAGCATGGGCAAGCTCGTCTCGTGAATTTTGACTTTCAAGTTCAATAACCGCATCGCGAAGCCGGTCAAATTGAGTCGCGTCTCCGCGAATTGCCACCCGAATATTCTCTACTTCCCTGGGTCCAAACGAACTTCCTATTAACATCGCTTGTTTAAGATCAAACTCAGCCGTTTGAGCAGCCATTACATCTCTCCTGGTCATTTTTTAACTTTTTACACTTGAATTTGCACGAGTTGGTACAAGCTTTAATTGAAAAAAACTTGTTTTAATTAAACTGTTCACACTTGCGTTTTAGGTAACTTGCGCAAACTTTCTGATAGATAAGCTCGCATTATTGCTTTTGTGTTACCGAATTTTAAAGTGTGTTCGGTATGTACCTTTCATGTCAACGAAATTTCAAAGTGCGTTCAATATCACTCTTTTAAAATAATTAATTCCAATCAGGCAAAAAATTACCGCAATCAGAATTCCGCAAAATGTCTGTAAACTAGACCTTTTCTCTAACCTAAAAATACATCAACGCAACAAAAAACCTACAACGAAAAACCGCCTTTAACTCCTCCGAGACCACCCCTAACCCCTCCGAAGGAGG
>JAITDV010000478.1 GCA_031282385.1 Planctomycetaceae bacterium
GGCTTTCGGCTTAAAACATCGAGACCTTCTCATCCTTATTTTTTTGGACAATGGTCTTTTAAGAAAAGATGCTTTGTTGATTATTACTAAACAAATCAACCGATTACAGCGGCGATGACCGCTCCAGATTAAAATAAGATTATCACAAACTCATCATGCACTGGATTCCCTGTTGGTGTTACCGCACGAAACGGGTAACAACACCGACATCAAACGAGCAGGAATTCTAACACAAATAAAATAACCGTCAATCGGGGAAAATAGAATTTAATCGCAAGAAATTCAAGACTTCTACATACTCCACTGTGGAATTTGGATTAGGAGAATAGAAAATCATGAAAAAACAAAACCTATTTTTTATCATTATTGTTGCTGTTTTCGTTTGTTTTACTGGTTGCGCGGACAATAAAACGCAATCTAATCAGCAGCCGCGAGTAAAGGTAAGATTCAATCAAAGCTTGAGAATATCCAACAAGAAGCACAAAAACTTCAAAAAGGTTTGCCATCGCTCTCCGGCAAAAGTTTAGACTCTGCTCTTGCACGTAGAAATGCGATTGCAGAAGAAATTGTTAAACTCTCAAATGAACAAAGCAAAAATTATAATGTGTGGGCAATGGAACGAATCCAGGAATGCTTGAAAAAGGGAAAAACCGGCGTAGGGTACTTCGTAAACGGTGAAATCAATGTTCAACGAATGGCAACTGTTGGCGATTTATTATCCACTTCAACGATTGTTGGAAATTATGTTGGTACGCAATCGTCTATCTTATTGTCGCGCATATCTCCTTTGTTAAGTAAAATCGGCGGAGGAGTGATTGGTGGGGGTGTTGCCAGTATTTTGATTGCAGGTGGTCTTTACGCAACCGGAAATGCTGACGTCAAAACTGCAATAAAAATGGGCGCATCTGGAGTGGCGGTATCTGGAATTACTTCTGCGACTTTTGCTGCGCCACAAATTGCTATGTTCTATGCGACAACTTACGGGGTAACAAGCAGTGGTGTTGCTATTGCGTCATTACACGGTGCGGCGCAAACGAGTTAAAGAAGGAAAACAATTAGAATGGTAAAATTGGTAATAAAGTAAAACTTCATTATTTTTCAGTCAAGTGACTAATGAGGTTGCGTTTTATTGGAATGTAAACCGAGACAATAATTGAGAGTTTTCTAACATAAAATAAACCGCAAAAAATAAAATAAAATCCGCATTCGAGTAAAATGAAAAACGAATCTTAAACTATGATGAATACATCTACATGTTATCGTTAATCCGAATGCAGATTTTATTAAACTGTTCACTTTAAATTTCCTTTGCAGCCGTCTGTTACTTATCGGAAAGCAGGTTGTTACGCTTTTGAGTCGCGCAATTTATAGTACGAACAGTATATTAGGTAAATTTGTAAGTTATTGAAAATTTTTTTGTGAGCGGTTTATGATGTTTTTAGGTGAAACTCAAACGAATTTTTGTTGCCTTTCTCAACTGTAACCGGAGATATTTCGCTTGTTTGAACATCTCCGTATTTTGCAGGAATGAGATATGTTTCTGTTGTTTGTTTACCTGCTTGCGATTCTTCAAAGGTTGTTTCTTTGACTTGTACTTTGCGGAAAGTAACATTGTATTCGCCGCTCAACGCACCACTATTAACAGGAGCGCCACCGGTCGTCAATTTGAATTTTCCCGCAGCATCAGTTACTCCGCCAGCTGAATAGCCTTGAGGTTGTCGTGGGGAAAACGTAACATTCACTCCCTCCATCGGCAAACCATCAACAAAAACTACACCCTCAACATAATTCGTACTATAAGGATTGTTTTGACCGCAACCGTGACCATAACCGAAAACACACAGTAACAAAATAATGAATAATTGTCTCATTTGTAAATTTTTAATGTTTGATTGGTAATTGAAATAAAAATTGGTAACTATTCAACAATTCTTGCAAAAAATCACACAAACCGCTGAATAGTTACTTACACAAAATGTTTAAATTGTTCACACTTTAATTTTCGTTTACCGCCGCCTGTTCACCTATTGGGAAACAGGCTTTTACGCTCTTGATGCACGCAATTATAGTACGAACAGTATAACGTAAGACTCAAGACTCAAATGTCAAAGAACGCTAAACGACAAAATTTCTTTGCGGTATTTTTTAGGGTATTGTAACGGCTTGACCATCATTGATTGCGCCGAGATTTGCCCATATACCGTAACTGAAAATACCACTGGCATCTTGTGGCTGACTTAACGATGTGCTTGCTCGATTCAAATTCTCCGTATTAATTGTTTCATTGATGAACCGCACAGAACCGTCAAGCAAACAAACATTAATTCCGCCGTTATGATTACTCGACGTCGAAATCAACGCCTTATGCCAATCCGCATGACAACTTGGACTGTTAGGCGGCAGTAACGTGTGACACCACGATTGATGAACATATGGATAAAAAGCGCTACAGCCGACAGTATGTCCTAAATGTAGTGCCTGCGTTGGACTAGCGTAATTTCTATTAGTGCCTTTGAGATTCAGGCAAGTTTGAGGCGCAGTGGTGTAATGTCCACCTGCTCCGGTTGCTAAACGTCGAACATAACTGCCGCCAGTAGTTCCACTGTTAAATCGTTCTCCAAGAATACACTCGGCAACCGCAACAGTGTTACTCAATCCGTCTGTGATTGTGGCAAAACTTGTTTCATAAATACCGTCTTGCAACCAACTGCGCGGCAATCTGTAAATTTGACTTGCGGCGGGAGTTGGAAGACTCATTGGATTAGGCGACCCGCTGTTTTCACAATCAGGCGAAACAATATCTGCCCGCGAACCATGATAATTGGTATAAACTTCCGCTGTCCCCTTAAACGTTTCCGAAGGACAACGGAAAATCGCCGGTGTGCGAGTAAAACTTGATAATGCAGCACTATTATTAGCTTCTACTTCTTCGTAATACGCTTGTTGTTCCATAAAAGGAAGCAGTAGCACAATAAAGCTGCATGTTGGCAGATTTTTATTGCGCCGAATTTCGTCGTGACTTGATGCCGGCAAGCGGTTGTAAGTGTCGTGAAAGGAGTGGATAGCGAGTCCCCATTGTTTTTCGTTGTTACTGCATTGAGATCGTCTTGCGGCTTCACGTGCCGCTTGAACTGCGGGCAAAAGCAATGCGATCAAGACACCGATAATCGCAATTACAACCAGAAGCTCAACAAGAGTAAAACCAAAAAACACCAGAATAGGCTTGGGAGAAATCCGCAGAAAATTATCGTAACGATAATTCGGGCAAAATTGCTCTTTATGTAGCCCCCCCCCCCCCACCTATTTTAACATTTGCCTTAACATCAACTTTGACGTTAAACTCGACAGCAACCAAACTCGACAATAAATTTGTCTTTCTCATTTTTTCTCCTCCATTAAAATTTTGTTAGTGGATTTGATTAACGTTGCAAAAAATTATTGAAGCAGCTGGATTAATTCTTTTGACAAAAAACCAACAACCCAATAAACAGTTATTTAAACGCGACTAAATTTAACTTGCACAAAAAACAACTAAATTTTTCGCGAACAAACTCAACTTAATTTTTTCGTTACAAAAATTATGTAACTATCAAAAAATTAAAAAACATCACGCAAAACAGGCGGGCTATTATAAAACATGTTTGCGTAAAATACAATAGACCTTTTCTCTAACCTAAAAATACATCAACGCAACAAAAAACCTACAACAAAAAACCGCCTTTAACTCCTCCGAGACCACCCCTAACCCCTCCGAAGGAGGGGAATAAGAAGA
>JAITDV010000391.1 GCA_031282385.1 Planctomycetaceae bacterium
CAAGTGAATCCAAAGAATCAATAGCATCTTATCCCGAAATTCAAAAAGAATTACGATTGGCGCTGCAGTCTGTCGGCAGGAAATTCGGGATGTACATGAAACGGCGGGATAAAGTAAAACAAGAAGGTGAACGGCGAAGTATTTTTTTGAGGTATCTTGACGAAGTAGCAATTGCAGTCTCAAAAATCAATAAATTTGAACATGCAACTCTATTAAATATGCTGAAGGACATTGCCAAACAAAGAACAGCGGTTGCTGATATTCGGTTGGGTGAAGATGGAAAACCGTTGGAGGAAAATGATTCGGAAAATGAAGAAGATTTCGGTAAAAATGTAATAATAAACGAACCCGAAATTGAGAATCTCATAAACCAATGATCAACGTTAAACAGTTTAATGACGAGTGAATGGACTAAAATATTGTTTTTGTCCGCATATTAAGTAGATTTACATAGATTATTGTTAAATTTTCATGGTGATCCATGCAGCGATCAGTGGATTATAAAAAGTGAACACCTCATAATTATTTTTGATTGTGGTGATATTGCTGTTATATTAAGCTGTTCACACTTTAATTTCCTTTACCGCCGCCTGCTTACCTATTGTAAATCAGGCTTTTACGCCCTTGAGCCTCACAATTTATAGTATGAACAAGTATATCACTCACACAAATTCCGCAAAGATTTTCTCCGGTTCAGGAAAGTAACCTAAACATAAAGTAACATACCATAAAAGTTATAAAAATTCAGAAGCCTTTTCAATGCGACAGTGTTTTTTTGTTACGAAAATTCTACTGCATAGTAACGAAATTTAAGTAAATAAAATGATCGTACAAGATATTACAATACAATTATTTGATGGGTTAGCTGCGTTGCCCGGGCGATTTGCGGTTTATTTGGATAGATATGGTCAAATCGTGCGAGCTATAGGAAACGGCTTCAGCCATGCTACTTTTAAACCGGAAAATTACATCGGTATAACCGCCTATACTCTATTCAACGAACATCCAAAAGTTACATCATCAATTAAAAACGCTTTGCAAGGTAACTCTAACGAAATAAAAAGGTGTTGGTTACAAGGAAAATGTTACTCTTTTCAATTCGTCCCAATCCGAGCTGATAATGGTAAAGGTGAAGTTGAAGTTGAATTTGTTGCTGGAATTATCACCGACATAACGGGAGAAGAAATAACGCGGATTGATAACGAAAATAACAGCGAAAGATTTTTTGCAATATTCGATGCTTCGCCGGAACCAATAGAAATTATTCGTAACAAAAAAGTCATTCTTGCCAATAAAGCCGCGTTGAATTTGTTTTCTACTGACAAAGAGAATTATATTGGTTTGTTGTATTTTGATGTTGTTAGGCAAAGAAGTAATTTGGTTGACGAATCGCGTGAAGTTTTTACGCAGTCATTTCTGGACAATATTTTTAATGAAGCCGAAAAAGGAAATTCTCAAAAATTTGAATTGATATATTCTCGTGATTCAAAAGAACAATATATTGAAACGAATACTTATCCGGCTAATATTGGCGGAGTTGTCCATCTTATCCTTATTTCACGGAATGTTACTATATCAAAGGAACCATTTCAGCACAATCAGCAATTTAATGATATTTTCAAAGCGGATGGAGATGGTTTTATTATTGTTGACCGTGAATTGCAGATGCATTTTGCCTCCGAAAATCTTACTAATCGGATACCTGATATTAGCGGTCGCTTGTCAAAATGTTGCAAGGCGATTACGGGTTGTGATAGTAGTTGTTCATTTTGTCCGTGTTTACAAACATTTGAAGACGGTCAATCACACAAGTATGAATATTACAATCCGAATTTCAAACAATGGTACGAGTTATCGAGTCATCCGTTGTACGACTATACAACCGGTAAGATCGATTTTGTACTTGAAATGTCGCGAAATATTACCGATCATTTGAAGCATAACTCTGAAATTGAATTGCGTGAACGTATTCTGAATGTGATACTCGATTCCTCCAATGATGGTATTTTTGCAATATCTGATATGCCGAATTCGTTGCTGATAAATTCAAAAATGGCGTCAGTTTTGGGATTGGATCCTAAAAAAACCGATCTTGCGGATATTCAGATTCTACGGGATTGGTGCAACGAAAATGTTCAGAATCCGGAGCAAATTATCAAAGCAATTGAACAATTACGTGAAACACATAAAACTTGTGAAGGAATGGTACAACTCAACAATGGTCAAATGTATTTATGGCGCGGAGTAGATATTGAGACTGGACTTGGGTTGACGGGACATACGCGGGTTTGGTCTTTTCACGATGTAACGGAAAAATACAAATCAGACGAAGCAATCAGGTTGAGCGAAGAAAAATATCGTTCGTTATTTGATTCATTGCCCAATGGATTTATTCTTTTTGAAACGAAGTGGGACGAAGAAGGTAATCCAATAGATTTACGCTGTATCGAAATCAATCCCGCAATGGTAACGTTATCATTGCGGACACGTGAAGATTTACTGGGCGTTAGTCCGCGGATATTTTTTGATAGCAATGCGAAGTTGTTATCGCATGATTTGGGTGATGACTGGTTGAATGAGATTATTAATCGCACATTGAACGGTATCAATGACGTATATTTGACGTATGATCCAATGATTAATGGTTATCAACATTTGCGTACTTTTTGTCCGTGTCCGAGTCAAATTGGAGTTTTTGTTACTGATGTTACAGCGCAAGTTCGTTCGGAGCAGGCGGTGCATACACGAGAACGGTTATTAAACAAGATTCTTGAAACTTCCGACGAGGCGATTATTGCTGCAACATGTTTCGGACAAATTACGCACGCAAACATGCATGCGATAGAAATGTTGTCTCAATTTGCAGCGTCGGATGATTTCACGGCAATGAATATTTCGCTTGATGATGTTAAGAATTTGTTGTTATCTGCTGCAAAGGAACCTGAAAAATTTGCTATGCTCTGTAATTGTTTTGCTAGTGACAATTTACCGGTCGAACATGTGATGGAGTTGATCAATAATCAGGTGTTCCGGTTTTCTGCTCATTCGGTTCAATTGGATGATGAAGAACCGGAATGTATTCAAATTTGGCGTTGTCGGGACATTACAAGAGAATGGAACGCCGCCCAAAAGATCAAAGAAAGCGAAGAACAATACCGCACGTTGTTTCAATCAATGGCTGGCGGTGCGTTGTTGCTTAATGTTGTCAGAGATGATAATGGCAATCCGATTGATTTTATTATTGCGGCAGTCAACAAGGCGTGTGATTATTTTGTGAAAACGGATACGAGTCAGTTGGTTGGTTTGTCGATATTGCAGCTTTTCAAGGGGATAAAAATTCTTTCGCATGATTTTGGCAGTATGTGGTGGTTTGGGATTATCGAATGTGTCAAGCGGCATGAATCGGGATTTTATCATGTTTATGTACCTGAATTTGGCAATACGCCGTATTCGGAGGTAGTAGTTTTTCCGTCGGGGACAAATCAAGTTGGTTTGTTGTTATATGACGAGACGGCGCAGGTCTTATCGGAACGTTCGCTTCAAACGATACGTGTGGTTATTGATCATATTTCTGTTCCGGCAATTTGGGTGGACATGAACGGTGTGATAACTTATGCAAATGAAGCAGCAGTGAATTTTCTTGGTTTTACGCATCCGATGTCTCCAGTTGGAGAAAAGATTGGCAATTTTTATATGCAGATGACGGAGGAAAGTGAGTGGCAGGAATTTCTTACGAGTATCACGCGGGAGCGAATGACGCGGATGGAAACAAATTTACGGCGGCGCGATGGTCAAATGATTCCGGTTCAAGTGATAGTTGATTTGATTGAGCAGAATGGCGAGCAATTTTTCGCGGTATGTTTTCATGATCTTAGCGAGCAGACGAAACGTATCGAAGCTGAACAAGCGTCGATTGCCAAGTCAAGATTTCTTGCTCACATGAGCCATGAGATACGGACGCCGTTGAATGGTGTGATTGGCATGTCTGATTTGTTGTTGGAAACTGATCTTGCCCCGAAACAACGGGAATATGTTGAGTTGGCGCGAGCTTCGGGCAAATTTTTGCTTTCGCTTATTAATGACATTCTTGACTTTTCTAAAATTGAGGCGGGCAAACTTGAGATTGAGCAAGTGGATTTTGACTTGCCGCAAGTTGTAGAGTCGGTGGTGGGGATATTAGCTTCGCGGGCGTTGAGTAGTAATCTTGAGGTGTGTGGTCTTTTTTTAACGGATGTGCCGCGTCATGTTGTTGGAGATGTTGGTCGTTTGCGGCAGATTCTTGTCAATCTTATGGGCAATGCCGTCAAGTTTACGCATCAAGGCGGAGTCAAGTTATCTGTTAAAGCTGAATATTGTGAACAACGCGAAGATGGTAGTAATTACTGTGTGTATCGTTTTGATGTTATAGATTCGGGAATAGGTATTCCGCATGATTTGATGGGGCGGTTGTTCAATTCGTTTTCGCAAGTTGATTCGTCGTTGGCAAGACGTTACGGCGGTACAGGATTGGGACTTGCTATCTCAAAAGAACTAGTCAACTTGATGGGCGGTGAAATCGGTGTTGAGAGTGTTGAAGGGCAAGGTTCAAATTTTTGGTTTACGTTACCTTTGCTATGTAACGAAATTGTCGGCAATTCATTTACCGGCATATTTGAACAAGGTATATCTAATTTGGCGGGTTTGAATGTTGCCGTTGTTGCGGACAATCATGTTTTGCGCAATATGCTCACCGAACAATTACAAGCATGGCGAATGCAAGTAACCGCCTTCTCATACAAACAAGATGTATTTTCGGCAATACTCGAAGCAACAAAAAACAATCCCTTTAGAATAATTATTCTTGACAGTAATTCAACAAATAACGCAAATACAAATAACACAAATAATGATGTAGGCAACTTTACAGAAACGGTTGCGGAAAATGCCAATATTGCTACGGAATTGTCGCGAAAAATAAAATCAGATGAGATTTTGTCTGATAATATTTCGGTGGTGATGTTGCGGCCGCTTGCGGATACGGATGTAGAATTAAATGCGTCGAAGGCAAATGATATGGTTGACAAGTATATCAGCAAACCGATCTTTGGAACTGTAATTTTTAATGCTTTGTTTTCGATTATTACTGGAGTGGAAAGTCCCGAAGAAGAAATCAGATGCACTGACACAAGAAAAGAATGGATTCAGGAATGGAGAGACACTTTATCGATCAAAAATGCTCTGGATAGTTTTTCGTTGGAGAGTCACAACGCGAAAATTTTAAAAATTTCCGATACCAACAAATTTGAAGGTAACATTGAAAAGGAAAACAATGATAATAATAAATACGATAAAGAACATGTACCGCCGATTATTTTAGTTGCGGAGGACAATCGGGTAAATCAGATTGTTGTTGGTGAGATTCTTTCGCAGGCGGGTTACAATTATGAGATTGTGGACAATGGTCGTTTAGCGTATGAAGCGGTAAGAAAACGATGTTTTGATCTGGTATTAATGGATTGTCAAATGCCCGAAATGGATGGTTTTCAAGCAACACGTTTAATAAGAAGCATGGAAGCAAACAATGTAGAAATGCACACAAAACATTGCGGACGAATTCCGATTATCGCACTGACCGCCAATGCAACTGCCGGAGATCAAGAGCTTTGTATCGAAGCTGGAATGGATGCGTATTGCAGCAAACCTATCAACGCCGTAAAGCTAATTGAACTAATCAAAACAAGACTAATAAAAAATCCAGAAAATAAAATAAAATAAAATAAAAAATGTATCTATTCCGTCGTGTGTTTCTTATTGTCAACTATTCAGTTACCCAAGCCCAATAAAGCCGCATGGCACAACACCATTTTCCGAACGGCTCTAATATCCCAAAACCTTATTTGTCCAATTACCATTAGTAGCCAAATTTCCTTCTAACGCGCCCTTATGTTTTGTTTGACATTGTCATAAATTCACCATCGAAAGAGTAGACCTATTTTCTAACAAGCTAAACAGAAACAAAAGCCCGGAGCGGCAACGACGGGATAAGCCAACCGGTTTTATCCATTCGCTACCGCTACGGGCTTTTGTTTTTTTGTTTTT
>JAITDV010000414.1 GCA_031282385.1 Planctomycetaceae bacterium
GTGGTCTCCTACAGGTTAGCGAAAAGGTCTATTATCAAAATTAATTGACAAGGAAGTCCCCATTCAGACGCTCAAACGAACTCGCCGCGAACAAGTTGGCTACCATTAAAACAACAAAAAGACTTTTTCAGGGACAACTAAATATAATGGTAAAACGTATGTCCAATTAAATTTTTTTTGGCGTATTCTTGTAACGATAATTTCTTTGCCAAAAATGTAAACCAGGCAAATAATATATTTCAAGAATTTACTTGTTGTAAATCTTATATGCTCTGTTTGTTTTTTTACAAAATTTTTCTCATAATTTAGGTCAAGGTGAAGCTGCTCTTGATTACATCATAAACGATTCTAAAACCAGTGTTGCAGGATACGATAGGAATTATCGTTACGATAAAGATACCGGTTATTTGAAAGAAATAGTTGCGCCGGGTAACAAGGTAACGGCGTTTGCTCATGATGATGTTGGGCATATTATTACAGTAACCGGACCTTCGCCGGAAGTTGCAAATCTTTTGCCTCAACAGTTACGCGATTCAACTACAACGCCGATAACCTCATAACTTCTGTAACAATGCCCAACGATGAAACTACAAAATACGAATACGAATACGAACACGCCAAACGTTTGAGTAAAATCACGCAACCGGACGGACGAGTTGAATCTTCTATTTGCCCGATAACGGCGTGAATTGTTGATACGGAAAATTCCTACGGAGTAAATGTTGTTCTAGTTACCGGATAATTACATATAATCTTGAATAGCTTTTACGTTTACGGTTTTGTTCTCGCGTAGAAAGTAGATTGCGTCTAAAAATGCTTTTGCCCCTCTTATAGTAGTAACCAACGGAATTCCTATTCTCATTGCGGTTGTCCTTATCAAAACTTCGTCACGTACCGGATGTTTTCCCGACGGCGTGTTTATTATCCATTGCACTTTGCCGTCAATCATCCTGTCCAGTATGTTCGGGCGCTCGCCCTCAACAATTTTCGCAACAATTTCTACTTCAAATCCCATACTCCCAATAACCGCCCCAGTTCCCCGCGACGCAATAATTTTGAACCCCAAATTCACAAGCTGCTTGGCAATCTCACCAATAAACGGCTTGTCCGCATCCTTAACCGAAACAAGAACATTGCCGCTCAACGAAATTGGTACGCCTGTAGCGTTTTCGCTTTTTGCAAACGCTTCCCCAAAAGTTTCCGCAATTCCCATCACTTCACCCGTAGATTTCATCTCTGGTCCCAACCGCGTGTCCACTCCCGGAAACCTTGTCCACGGAAAGACCGATTCCTTGACCGCAACATGATTCATCTCCTGCCACCGTCTGAACGGATTTACCAAAAACATCTCCGATAACCTCTCTCCCAACATTACCCGAGTTGCAATAGAAGCTAAAGGTTCGCCGATTGCCTTGCTTACAAACGGAATAGTACGGCTTGCCCGCGGATTTACCTCAAGAACGTATATCAGATTATTTTTAATAGCAAATTGAATATTCAACAAACCAACCACATGCATTTTGAGTGCGATTTTTTTTGTTGCGTCTTCAAGTTGTCTGATTAATTTCGGCGTCAAAGATTGCGGAGGTAAAGAACACGCGGAATCACCACTATGTATCCCTGCCTCCTCAATATGCTCCATTATCGCCGCAACAATCACACTCCTACCATCCGCAACCGCATCAACATCAATCTCAATCGCATCCTCCAAAAACCGATCAATCAAAATCGGTCTGTTCTCATCTATCGTCAAATCCGCTTGCTTTGAATACCGCAACAACGCCTCCCAATACGATTTCAAATCATCCCGATCAAAAATGATCTCCATTTTTGCCCCGCCCAAAACAAAACTCGGCCGCATCAAAACCGGATACCCGATTTTCTCCGCAGCGTTGATCGCATCGTCTAACAAAAATGCAGTTGAACCTTGCGTCTGCCGTATTCCAAGCGACTGCAACATTTCCCCAAATTGCCGCCTGTCCTCCGCAATCGCAATCGAAACAACATCCGTCCCAAGAATCGGTATATTTTCATCCGCTAACGTCTTGGCAAGATTGAGCGGAGTTTGACCGCCAAATTGCAAAATAACACCAATAGGATTCTCTCGAACAATCACCCCAAGCACATCTTCAAGCGTCAACGGCTCAAAATAAAGTACATCCGAAGTATCATAATCAGTTGATACAGTTTCAGGATTGCAATTCATCATTATTGCCCTGTAACCAAGCCTCTTGACCGTATAAGCTGCATGACAACAACAATAATCAAACTCTATCCCTTGCCCAATCCTATTCGGACCGCCGCCAAGAATCAGTATAGATTTGCGCATGTCCGGTTCGCAAGGCTCGTCCTCTTCGCCATAAGTTGTGTAATAATAAGGTGTAATTGCTGCAAATTCTGCCCCGCAAGTGTCAACCATCTTGCGCACCGCCATTACTCCCTGATCCAACCTCTGAATCCGAACAACCTTCTCCGTAACTCCAAAAATCTCCGCAATCCGCTTGTCCGAAAAACCAAGCCGCTTCAAATCAAGCATGTCTTCAGGCGATAAATCATCCAAACGCTTATTCTCAAGCTCAATTTCCGCCTGAACAATCTCGGCAATTTGAGACAAAAACCACACATCTATCCCCGTCAAACGATTCAACGTCTCAATATCCGCACCTTGCCTGATTCCCCAAGCAAGTTGATAAAGCCGATCACGCGTCGGCGTACTGACCTTACGGTAAATTTCGTCAAGCGGCTCCACTGCATCATCCGCACTAAATAACCCAAAACGCCTGTTCTCAAGCGACCTTACCGTCTTGTGCAACGCCTCCTTAAACGTGCGACCAATTCCCATCGCCTCGCCCACCGACTTCATTTGAATAGACAACGTCTCATTCCCCTCCGGAAATTTTTCAAACGCAAACCGTGGAATCTTGACAACACAGTAATCAATCGTTGGTTCAAAACAAACACTCGTCGTTCGTGTAATATCATTGCGCAACTCGTCAAGCGTGTACCCCACCGCAACTTTAGCCGCAATTTTCGCAATAGGAAAACCCGTAGCCTTTGAAGCCAACGCCGAACTACGGCTAACTCGCGGATTCATTTCAATTACCACAAGCCGCCCAGTTCGCGGATTCTGGGCAAATTGAATATTACAACCGCCCGTTTCAACTCCAACCGCACGAATAATCTTTATCGACGCATCCCGCATCGCCTGATATTCACGGTCTGTCATCGTTTGAACCGGCGCAACTGTAATCGAATCTCCCGTGTGAATTCCCATCGGATCAAAATTCTCAATCGAACAAACAACAACTACATTGTCATTTTTGTCCCGCATCATCTCCATCTCAAATTCTTTCCAACCCGCCAAAGACTCCTCAATCAAAACTTCACCAACCATACTCGCCGCAAGTCCGCCTTGCACAATTTTGTCAAATTCTTCAGTGTTGTAAGCAATTCCTCCGCCGGTTCCGCCCAAAGTAAACGCAGGTCGAATAACACAAGGAAGTCCAATAACTTCAAGCGCCTTGTAAGCCTCGTCGCGAGTTCGGGCAAGTTCACTTTGGGGCAAATCGATATTCGCAAAACGCATCGTCTCACGGAACAAGTCCCGGTCTTCCGCACGGCGAATAACTTCACGGTTTGCGCCAATCATTGTAATCCCAAGTTCGTCAAGAATACCCGTATCCGCAACTTGAATCGCAACATTAAGAGCCGTTTGACCGCCAAGAGTTGGCAGTATTGCGTCGGGACATTCCTTTTTAAGTATGGCTATAAGATGATCAGAATTAATAGGTTCAATATAAGTACGGTCTGCAGTTTCAGGATCAGTCATTATCGTGGCAGGATTCGAATTGACAAGAATAATTTCATAACCCTCCTCACGCAACGCCTTACAAGCTTGCGTACCAGAATAATCAAATTCACAAGCCTGACCAATAATAATAGGACCCGCACCAATTATGGCAATTTTTTTTATATCTGTTCGTTTCGGCATTTAGTTTAATGTTTCACCCCAACGGGGCAACCAATTAAGGAATCTCTAAAAATCAAATTTGCATTCCAAAAAAACACAAAGAACACAACGATTTTAATCTTGTTCACACGTTATTTTCTAATAATCTTCGCCAGCTTAATCATCAGAAAAACCGCA
>JAITDV010000450.1 GCA_031282385.1 Planctomycetaceae bacterium
TTAATTTTGATAATATTTGCAAGGTTTTAAGGAAAATCTCGGATAAAACAATAACTGCCTTGCAAATTATAACTCTAAATTGCAACCAGATAAGCACAGAATTTATAGCGCCAAATGACTTTTTCAGGGACAACTATTTATTTATTAACTCAAAACACTAAATCCACTGAAATAATTACCGTTTTCGCAATTTCGACTGAAGTATCACAACGTAAAAAGTTTTGAAACCCGCCTTGTAATTTTTTGAGAGAAAACTAAAATATTGAAATCGTTCAAATTTTAAACATTATGGATATAGCAACCCTTTAAAAAAGGAAAATAAAACCATGTTTAAAAATATTTTACAAAAATATATTGTCCGTTGTGATATTTTTTGTATTAACAGTTATTTCCGTTTCATTTTGTGTTTCGGAGGAAGTGGGAGACGGGAATTGGAAGTTGCGGACGGTTCCGTTTACTGAAGTACAATTTGATGGTTCATTTTGGTCGCCGCGATTGAAAACGAGTCGTGAAATTTCAATTCCGCACAATTACGATTGGTGCAAAAAAACAGGCAGGCTTGCCAACTTTCGTAACACAGCGGATTGTCTCACCGGCGCGCAATGCAGTAAATTTCAAGGTCTTTTTTCAACGACTCCGATGTTTATAAAGTCATCGAAGGTACGGCGTACACCTTGGCGTCGGAAGAAAATCCTGAGTTGATGAAACAAGCTGATACCGTTATTGATACAATTGCACGAAGTCAATATCCCAACGGTTATCTCAACACTTACTTCACGCTTGCCGAACCTACAGTAAACATGAACTCTATCTTGACAAAAAAATTACTCAATAATGAATTGCAAAAAACTTAAATCATTAACTTGAAACCACTGACCTTAGGATGCTTGCGCTAATAACTTTCCGTATTTTAGGAAAAACGATCAAAAAAACGACGTTTTTTAGTTTGTTAATAGTGAAGTAACTATTCAGTGAATTGTATTGATTGTAACATGTATTTCGTTCTGAAATGACATTGCAAAACGGATTGGCATTGCCCTTTCGGGTCGGGGAAAAATTCCAATTATACGGGGTGTTGTTTTACTTATGGTGCGTAACTTGAGTTAGTAAGAAAATGAGGTTGAAAATGAGGTTGTTTACTCGATATTCTCGTGTTCAAAAAATTCCACAGAATAATTACAATTTTTCTGAGTTTGTATTTCCGGTAATTTTTGTGGGTTTATTTACTTGCGTATCTGTTTTAATTTCTTTGTGGTATCGAGTTTTAATATGTGATTTGTATATGTATTTGATGCGGCGGATTTTTAGGTGTATTTGTTGTATTTTTTTGATTTTTGTGTTGTTTTTTCCGACGGCGGTTAGTTGTGCTCAGAATCCGCTGGCGGCAAGATTGGAATTGCGGGAGGTTGCGCGGTATCCGCATGATGTTGAGGCATTTACTCAGGGTTTGTTTTATGAGGCAGGTTTTCTTTATGAGAGTACTGGTGAGTATAAGTTTTCGACGTTGCGTCAAGTTGAGATTAAAACCGGCAAGGTCATACGTAAAGTTAGATTGCCGGATAAATATTTTGCGGAGGGCATGCATATAATTGGGAACAAAATTTATCAATTGACATGGCAAGCGGGGTATTGTTTCATATATGACAAGAGTACGTTGAAAATGATCGGGCAATTTCAATATAAGGGCGAAGGTTGGGGATTAACCGGCGATGGGAAATATTTGATAATGAGCAATGGGAGTGATCAGTTGAATTTTATTGAGCCGTCTAATTTTAAGTCTGTAAGAAAAATTTCTGTCAAGGATGTTGATGCAAAAACGAAAAAGTCATTTCCGTTGCGGAACTTGAATGAGTTGGAGTATATCAATGGTGAAATATGGGCAAATATATGGCAAAGTACGCAGATTGCAAGAATCAATCCCGTAACCGGAGAAGTTATCGGCAGGATCGAATTTTCTGCATTTGTGCCGACGGAAAATCGCAACGAATTAAGTTTACGGTGGGGGGAGCGTCGAAGTGTATTAAATGGAATTGCGTTTGATCCGCAGAATAAACGTATTTACATAACAGGAAAGAATTGGAAAATTATTTATGAGTTTGAAATTGTTTCGGACGTCTTGCAAAAGTAATTCTTTTTGTCTTCAATCAATTTCAATTGATTGATGTCAATTATTCATGCGTGTATATTTTGTAATATTTCTGTGGAATGTTTTTTGTGTTGTTTTTTGAACTAAGGCTGAAAGCCCATTGCCGCGAATTTAACTCAAAACAAATTTAAGTATTTCACGATAAAAAAACATTCCACTGAATAAATACCATTTTTTTATATGTAACAATTCTGTTCCTTAAAATCAAATATACAGCCTGTACTATAAATTGCGTGATTCAAGAGCGTCAAAGCCTGCTTTCCGATAAGTAAGCAGGCGAAAATAAACGAAATTTAATGTGTAAACAGTCTAGTATGTTAAAGTCAGATCAATTAATAAAAAAAACGCCGCTTTATCCGTTGCGTTTTGAACCGATTTATAAGAATTATATTTGGGGCGGGATACGGTTGCGTACATTATTTCAACGCCAATTGCCTGAAAGTTTGGAAACGGCAGCAGAATCTTGGGAAATTGCCGACTTGCCCGATAACTCAAGCATTGTCTCAAACGGCGTTCTACGCGGTTATTTATTGCATGACTTGATGGAGTTTCGTTTGGTCGATTTGATGGGAACGGAATGGACTGAATCAATGATAAACACAAATCAAAACGTAACCCCAAAATTACGTTTTCCAATGTTGCTCAAGTACCTTGATGCCGCAAGTACTCTTTCCATTCAAATCCACCCAACAGATAAACTCGCCGCCGAAATGCGCCTCGAATACTCTGGTAAAAGCGAAACTTGGGTAATAATTGACGCGGAACCAAATAGTGTTGTGTGGGCGGGAACAGAGGATAATTACTCGCAAGAACAACTACAACAACTCATAATCAAAGGCGGAATAGAAACAGCAATGAAACCTATCAAGGTTAAAGTAGGCGATTGTTTTTATATTCCGCCGGGTACATTACACTCGTTGGGAGCAGGCGTGTTGGCGGCAGAGTTGCAACAACCAAGCAACGCCACATTCAGAGTATTTGATTGGAATCGCCACGATTGGAACGGCGTCCCGCGCCAATTACACAAAATCGAAGCCGCACAAGCATTGTTGACTCAAAAAACTAATAACCCAGTCACACCACAGAAAACTAATATGCCTATTTGTGAATTGCTTGTCAACGATCCAAATTTCTTATTGTATCGTTGGACGTTTGACCAGCCTGTTACATTGGAGTTGGATGATAGTTGTTCAATTTGGACAGTCTTCAACGGAAATGTCAAAATCGGTCAAGAAACCCTAAAACAAGGAGACTCAATACTAATCCCCGCCGCACAAAAAATAATCACATGGTTTCCGATAAATAACCCAAATATTAAAAACAACACAATAGTATTAGGACAAGGAAAAACCGTAATACATAAATAGTTGTCCCTGAAAAAGTCATTTGGTGCTATAAATTCTGGGCTTATCTGGTTGCAATTTAGAGTTATAATTTGCAATATAGTTATTGTTTTATCCGAGATTTTCCTTAAAACC
>JAITDV010000451.1 GCA_031282385.1 Planctomycetaceae bacterium
GGTTTTAAGGAAAATCTCGGATAAAACAATAACTATATTGCAAATTATAACTCTAAATTGCAACCAGATAAGCCCAGAATTTATAGCACCAAATGACTTTTTCAGGGACAACTAGTTACCTTATTTCTTAATTTCTACAAACCATCATTATTCCGAGTAGTTCTATTTGATGTTCTTTTAATCGTTTTGTTATGTTGTTGAAATTTACGGATTTGAAATTTTTATCGTGTACTATGAGGAAAATGCCGTCAACACACATTATTCTCCAGTTGTTTACGCAGTTGTTGAATGGGACGTCGGCAATACATCCGGTGTCAAATAAAATAAAATCATAATCGTTGCTTAAACCGCCAATAAACTGACTTAATTCATTATCAAATTCAAGTTGATTTTGGGTATCAACAATATTGTTTTTATTGTTGCGAAAAATCTTTTTTAGTTTTGTTGTAATTTTATTGCCAAATAGCGTTACAAAATCAAAATTATCTTTTAGCGTAATAATCTCACGTTCCGAAATATCACCGACCTCTAATAAATTCGCTAATGCCGGATTTTTGTAATTTGCGTCGATTAATAAAACGCGTTTATTTCGCGATGCTAATTCTATTGCCGTAAACATAGAAATCTGACTACACCCATCGCCCGCAAAACATCCATTCACACTAACAATCCGTTTGCCGGCATTTATAAAGTCAATAAATCGATCACCCAAATCTGCAACTTGTTCATTTGCCTTGCCGAGAAGCGTCTTAATCCTATCCGGCAATTCGTATCCGTATAACTTTCGCTGAAATGAAATTACATCACTCCCAACTTCCACACTCCCAACTTCTACACTCCCAACTTCTACACTCCCAACTTCCGCACTCCCAACTTCCGCACTCCCAACTTCTACGTCATTAACACTAACATCAACATCTACACAATCAGATTCCTGAACACAACTAGAAACCTGAAACGGTAATATTTTGTCAACTTCGTTGCCGTCATTATTTATTGTAACGATATTTCGGTCAATTTCGTCAACATTGTTTTCAGTATTTACAATTTTGAAATTGTGTTGTTTGTTAAATTTATCCGTGTGATCTTTTTCTGTTTTTTGGTTAAATGAGATTGTTGTTGGGACGGAGTTAAAAATTTCCGGCGTCGAATCTAATATTGGTACCAAATTTCCTCGCATAATTTCATTTAACTCAGATACTGTATTATCACGGCAAGGTTGAAACGATAATTTGATTTCTAATTTTTCACAAACTGCAACCGGTTTAGTTTGCGGACAAAATCTGAAAACTTTAGAGCAATTTGGAACTGACAATTGAGACGGTTGATTTTTTGAAACGGAAAATCGTGATTTGAAATTATTATCGGAACCGGTATCGGTATTGCCAATAATTTTTTCTTGAATTGTCGGCTGAAATTTTCCGCAAATACCGGTAACGCCGCGAAGCCGTCTGATTTTTTCGTCAAATGAAATATCTTGCGGTGGAATGTGTTCCGGCACGTTGATGATCGGTTTCGGCACTTCCAACGCTAACAACTCCGCAACCGCTGACTCACAATCGTTTCTGATAATCCGAAATTGCCGTTCTGAATTCATGTGTTCTTTAGATTCCGCCAATTTACACGACGGCTCTGTATCGTTATTGTTTTCAGCCAATTCTTCAAATTCTAATCCGTAATCTTGTTTTAATTGACTGAATAACTGATCCGAAAATTGATTAGGCAAATCGTCAGCTTGTTTATAATTTTCGTTACAAAATATATTGTCAATTTCAGTACCGGTTTCAATTTCAATATCAGATACGATTTTCAATGCAGTTGCAGATTCAAATTGTGGTTGAATTCCGTATTTTGATTCAGACTCATTTTCAATTTCTGTCAATTCATGTTGATCGTGTATTTTGTAGGAATTTAATTCATTTTGTTCGATTTCGTTTAAAATAAAATCGTTGCCCAATGTTGGGTCATCTGCGTCTTGAAACAAACGATAGACTTCACCGCGCGAAGAAATAAACGCTGCACCAACCAAAGTGGCTTTGAATGTTTTTTCTCGATAATTATTTACTTCTGCTACAACCATAATAGTTACCCAAACTTTAAACTATTCCATTCGGGAATTTGGTAATCCGCATTTGTCTATCAATCTGAAATTATACTTTGATGTTATTGTGTTGACAGATTTTAAAAAATATTGTGAGCGTCTCAATACTGTTCGTACTATAAATTGCGGGACTCAAGAGCAAAAGCCTGCTTTTCGATAAGTAAGCAGGCGAATGCAAACGAAAGTTAATGTGTGAACAGTTTAATAATTTATTTTTCACCATAGAACTGAACTTTGGCAAAATGGCGTTTAACACTATAAATTTGAGTGTAAAATGTTTATTAAATTACTATTTTTTGATGCATTATTGTAACAATAATTATGTTAGTCAAAAATGAAAATCGTATCTATTCAGTCGTGTTTCTTATCGTCAACTATTCTGTTACCCAAGACCAATAAATTCACGCGGGACAACATCGTTTTCCGAACGGTTCTAATATTCAAACCCTTATTTGTCAAACTCCTCTTAGTAGCCAAAATTTCCCCCCCGATACGCTCTTATGCCCTTATGTTTTTTTGATATTGTGTTACACGGCGCCGATATAATAAGGGCATAAAGGCGCATTTGGTGGTGTTGTTTGCTACTAATGGAAATTGGATAAATAAGGGTTGTTTATTTGTAACTATTCAGTCGGCAGCTCTACGCGAAAAAATTTTTATAGCAGGTGGTAACGCAGTAACCGCTTAAAACTATCATATTTTTAACCACCCATAACCTATCCAAAGGGGGGGAATAATTCCCCTCCTTCGGAGGGGTTAGGGGTGGTCTCGGAGGAGTTAAAGGCGGTTTTTTGTTGTAG
>JAITDV010000464.1 GCA_031282385.1 Planctomycetaceae bacterium
GCCTCCTTCGGAGGCGAATATTCCCCTCCTTCGGAGGGGTCAGGGGTGGTCTCCTACAGGTTAGCGAAAAGATCTATTATCAAAATTAATTGACAAGGAGTCTCCATTCAGATGCTCAAACGAACTCGCCGCGAACAAGTTGGCTACCATTAAAACAACAAAAAGACTTTTTCAGGGACAACTATTTAATTCGTATCTATTCAGTCGCGGGATGCCCACAATCCAAAAACAATCGATTGTTTGGTGATTATGGAAAAGGAACGAATAACAGACGAGAATTACCGACAGAATGGACAAAATTTTCAGAATTTACAAATAAAAAAATTATCTGTAAATTCTGCAAATTTACTGTAACTACTCAATTGAATAAATCAGCAACTAAATAGTTACAGTTTTTTAACATAACTTGAGGTTTGGAGAAATTATAATTTTGCGACGCCGCTTTTTCTTGCGGCTTCTGCAACAGCTTTAGCAACAGCTTTGGCAACTTCTTTATTCAATGGACTTGGAATAATGAAATCTGCATTCAACTCGTCTTCTGATACCATGTCGGCAATAGCATGTGCGGCGGCAATTTTCATTTCGTCGTTTATATCTTTTGCCCGAACATCAAATGTTCCGCGAAAAATTCCCGGAAATGCAAGTACATTGTTGATTTGATTTGGAAAGTCGCTTCGCCCTGTACCGACAACAGCTGCTCCAGCTTTTTTTGCTTTGTCCGGCATAATTTCCGGAGTTGGATTTGCCATTGCGAAAATGAATGGGTCTTTGTTCATGCTTTTTATCATTTCTTCCGAAACGCAATTCGGCGCCGAAACACCAATAAAAACATCTGCGCCTTTCAACACTTCAGCAATCGTTCCTTTTTTACATTTTTTATTTGTTATTTCAGCCATTTCAATTTTTTCTGCATTCAAGTCATTGCGTCCTTTGTAGATTGCACCTTGTCTATCGCAAAGAACCACGTCGTTTAATCCGAGAGCGATCAACAAACGTATAACTGCAATTCCCGCCGCACCCGCACCGCTTGTAACAACAGAAAGCTCACTCAATTTCTTGCCCGTCAACCTCAACGCATTGAACATTGCGGCGAGAGTTACAACAGCAGTGCCGTGTTGGTCGTCGTGAAAAATTGGTATATCGCATGATTTTTTAAGCCGGCGTTCAATTTCAAAACAACGCGGAGCAGAAATATCTTCCAGATTTATTCCGCCAAAACTGCCGGCAAGAAGTGTAACTGTATTTACAATTGTATCAACATCTTTTGAACGAATACAAATCGGAATTGCATCAACATCGCCGAATGTTTTGAACAGTGCGCATTTCCCCTCCATTACCGGCATCCCTGCTTCGGGACCAATATCGCCCAAACCGAGTACAGCGGTTCCGTCAGTAACAACAGCAACAAGATTGCCGCGACGGGTTAGGTCATAACTTAAATCAACATTCTTTTGTATTTCGAGGCAAGGTTGGGCAACTCCCGGAGTATATGCCAGCGACAAGTCATCTTTTGTTTTGAGCGGCACGGGGCAGATGACCTCGATTTTACCTTTCCATTCGTAATGTTTTTTGAGAGATTCGGTTGCGTAATCCATTTGAAAAAATTTTTAATAAGTGGTTAATCCGTACCAATCCTGAAATTTGACAGGACAAAAAAGGTAAGCGGAAAAAATATAAAAATTACCTCAAATTCCAATTTCAACATACGAAAATGTTTTCTTGAAAATTGAGGTATTTGGGCGAGTTGAAATATTATGTGAAATTAATTGTTCATATTTTAAACTGCTGTTCGTGTTTGAATTTTCGGGTTGCGGCGCGGGGTTATTTAAGCTGTTTACACTTTAATTTTCCTTTGCTGCCGCCTGTTTACCTGATCGGAAAGCAGGCTTTTACTTTCTTGAGTCTCACGATTTATTGTATGAGCAGATATTGGAAAACCTGTTTTGCACTATTATTAATGTTTTTATGTTGCCGTGTTCTAAAATGCGTTCGGTATAGAGCGGAGGGCACGGGGCTCGAACCCGCAATCCAATTCAGGACACCTCATTTCCAATGAGGCCGCTAACCAATTCGCTTACCCTCCAATACCGAAATTATTCAATTATTCAATTATTCAGAGTACCTAAAAGTTATATTCTAAACGCACTTTAGAATTTTGACAGTACAAAAACGTCAATACAAGTTTTCCAACAAGTAAGTTTGTACAAGTTGATGAAAGTTAAAATATGGACTATTCAAATTTCCATTTGCCATAAAAATCTAAACGCTCCAACAAACTGGCGGTGAATTATAACCGGACTTTAACCAAACGCAAGGCGGAGTGTGTAGGAAGACCGTATGTTTTAAACTGTTCACACTTGAAATTTCGTTTACCTTCGCCTGCTTACTTATCGGCAAACAGACTTGTACGCTCTTGAGTCGCGCAATTCATAGTACGAGCAGTGTAACTTTCAGATAATTTTGTGATACCCCCGCTGGTCATCTTTGGGATTATTTGGTAGATTTTCATAACTTTGTGTTCGTTGGTTTCAGTTTTGCCCAACAACATCCGCAATTATCCATACAAGACCGCGACTAATTCGTTACTTTTAATGGCTGCATAAAAATATACTGCTCGTACTATAAATTACGAGACTCAAAAGCGTAAAAGCTTGTTTTCCGATAGGTAAGCAAGCGGTGGTAAACGAAATTAAAGTGTGAACAGTTTATAAATAATTACCAGACCTTTTCTCTAACCTAAAAATACATCAACGCAACAAAAAACCGCCTTTAACTCCTCCGAGACCACCCCTAACCCCTCCGAAGGAAGGGAATAAGAAGACGCATCCGAGTGAGGGGGAATTATTCCCCTCCTTCGGATGCGTCAGGGGTGATCTCCTACAGGTTAGCGAAAAGGTCTACTGAACTATTACAATTTTTTTAACCAACTAAAAATCACAATGAACCAACAAATCGAAACCAATACATCGCCATCGCCAATATCTTGGGAAAATAATGTTTACGTAAATGAAGGACTCAATTACAAACAATTAAGTGTTATTTCATTGCTTGCTTTTTTATTTGGGTTGTTGTCGTTTCTTGTTTTTCTTACACTTTGGTTTACTTTTATTTGTGTTTTGGGAATATTTTTTGCGGTTATTAGTATAGTGTTGATTAGCCGTTCTGATGGTACGTTGATAGGAATGAATTTTGCGCGATTGGGACTTTGTCTGTCAATAATTTCTATTGTTGCAGTTTCGGTATTTTGGATTCGTTATGACTACAACCTCCGTTACGAAGCCGACCAATTCTTTAAGGCATGGTTTGCTCTATTTACCCAAGACAATAATGTCAACAATTTCCCTCATATCAAATCCGCTGCCTCGCCGTATTGGGAACGCAAAGATACTGATAAGCCGGAAGTATGGTGGAAAAAACAATACGACAATAAATATTTACACAGAGATGTTCATGCCGCCGTCGATAATAAATTAATCCGCGTAATGCTTGCTCTTGGTAAGGATATGAATATTTATTTTTATAAAACTTTTGATGTTACTATTGCAAGCGAAAATGAAACAGTTACAAACATATACATAATTACATTCAAAGATAAAAATGATAACAACACGACGAAATCTTTCTTCGTCAAAATCAGCGGAGAAAGAATTATTCAAATCGATAATAATCTAAACCAAAAAAAGAAATTATCCGGCTGGAAACTTACTACATTCCCAGAATTCATCTTGCCGGAAGAATTTAAACAGTTCACACTTTAATTTCCGTAATATTTCAGTGGAATGTTTTTTGTGTTGTTTTTGTTTTTTTAACTACGGTTGAAAGCCTTGAATCAATAGCGCAGGACAACGCCCTACGCTAATGATGTTGGGTTTTCAGCCCGCTGCTGTGAATTTAACTCAAAATAATTTTAAGCATTTTACGATAAAAAACATTCCTCTGAATAAATACAAATTTCGTTTGCCGCCGCCTGCTCACCAATTGAAATGCAGGCTTTTACGTTCGTGAGTCGCGCAATTTATATTAGACCTTTTCTAACCTAAAAATACATCAACGCAACAAAAAACCTACAACGAAAAACCGCCTTTAACTCCTCCGAGACCACCCCTAACCCCTCCGAGACCACCCCTAACCCCTCCGAAGGAGGGGAATAAGAAGATGCCTCCGAAGGAGGCGAATAAGAAGACGCCTCCGAAGGAGGCGAATAATTCCCCTCCTTCGGAGGGGTCAGGGGTGGTCTCCTACAGGTTAGCGAAAAGGTCTAGTACTAACAGTATAAGTGAACAAAAAGCAATTACAAAAGGAATTTATAATTATATAATTATTGAAACGATAATTGCAATGCTATATATACTATTTGAATCAATCAGACGTCAAAATATTAAGGTGTTATTAGTTTTTAATTTTACGTCTTATCCTTTTCTTGGTTTGATTTATTTTTATAAATTTTGTATTAGCCCTTTTTTGCCGCAAGGTGTTTGCCGTTTTGAACCTTCTTGTAGTACGTATATGCTTCTTGCGATAAAGAAGTATGGTTTATTTTATGGAATATTAAAGGGCATTTGGCGAATTTGCCGTTGCAATCCTTATTGTCGCGGCGGTTATGATCCGCCTTAAAAATCTGGTGTAATTTGTGCAAATTTTAGATCATTTTTCGTTTCAAAAAATAGGCTGAAAATTTTAATGAGTATATTTAAGAAGAATTCTGATTCGCAAAGTAAAATTGTGTCTGCCGATGTCGATGACCCAATTGATGCGAATGAACCGGACGAAGTAACTGTTGTTTATAAGCGTAAATTGCATCAATCAACGAAATCAATGATTTTTGTTTTTGCGTTTATATTTGCGATACTTGTGTTTATTTCACTTGGTATTTTTTTTCGGTCGAAGGTGAACAGTTCAATTTCCGGCGGTATTATTATGCCGGCGGTAGTTGAGTATGCGGGAATTAAAAATATTTCGAGCAAGCGTTTGGTCGGCATAGAATCAACGCGTACATATCAGAATAAAGAGCTTATTGAGGAAGTAAAAAAAGTGCTTCAAGCAAATGGTTTGCCGGCGGATATTTTTAAGCTCAAAGTTCCGCCGGATAAAAATATTGCGGTTTTGTTGAAGCGTGAATTTAAAATCTATCATGATAATCACGGAGAATTTGAGCAACTTCGTAAAGAGCCTGTTTTTGTTGGCGGCGCTGTCAATCATAAGGCTTTAGCACAAGCGGAAGAGGTACTCTCGCGAGTTGATGCGAAAAGATTATCGGTACGTGAAATGCTTGATGATGCGGAGCAGGTTGCGTATTCGTTTGAGATAGTCAATATTGAGGGTATTGGCGAAACGCCTGATATTTCGTCGGCGGGATATTTGGATGATTATATTCTTCTTGAAGAATATGCTGTAGCGTGTGCGTTACGGGATGGCAAAATCCGCGACGCTATAATTTCAATTGCATACGTTTTCCGTATTGCGCAACTTGCGGCGGAAATTCCCAGTTTACCTGTTCGATTCATTGCCGCGCAGACAAGAATGAAAGCAATTGACATGATTCAAAATATCGTGTTTGCAAAATCATTTTCTGAAGCTGATTTGCGAGAATTATACATGATTGTTCTTGAGCAACTTGAAACTTGGAGTTCAGAAGCGGCAACATTTGCCGGTTATCGCGCAAGCGGAATGAAAACATTTAATTTGATTTTGTCGTTAGGAATTGATTATGCTTTTGTAACGTCTGAGCTTGAAGAACTTGCCAAACGGGACAAAGATCGTTTTGAGTACAGAATCAATCAAAATTGGGCGTGGGATCAAAGTTTTTTTCTACAGTCGATGCAAAAAATAATTGGCGGATGTAAATATCCATATTTTGAACGGAAAGCCATTGTAGATGAAATTTTTATTAAGTTGAATGAGAAATATGATACGCCTGAAGAGTTGACGACATCATTTTTTTTGTTGCGGGACGTGCCGCGTTACATGCAATTTTATGCAATGGAACGTACAAAATGTGAAATTGGTGCATTGGTGATGGCGCATTCGTTAAAATATTCAACTGGTGTTGCTGAGTATGCTGCTAAAACAATCGAGACTTTTGTCAAAGAACCAATAACCGGTAAACCATATAATATCAGGCAAATTGTAAATGAATCCGAACCTAAAATTGACGTAATCTGGGGTTCATATTTCGGCAACGTGAGACCGTTCAAAGTACCGGATTACTCAAAAAAAGAAAATGTAAAAAACTAAAGAAACTGATAGTATTAATATTATGAGAAATGCATTGATGACACGTAAAACACGTGAGACTGAAATTTCGTTGAAGTTGAATCTTGACGGCAGCGGTATTTGTGCGGTATCGACGGGGATAGGTTTTTTTGATCACATGTTGGAGTTATTTTCGGCTCATTCATTGATAGATTTGGAGCTTTCCGCGAGTGGTGATATTAGTGTTGATTGTCATCATACGGTTGAAGATGTTGGTATTGTGTTGGGGCAAGGTTTGGCGGAAGCGGTTGGAGACAAGAGCGGGATTAATCGTTACGGTTATTTTATGTTACCGATGGATGAGACGCTTGTAACCTCGGTAATTGATTTCAGCGGACGCCCGGCTTTCGTTTACAACGTCAATTTTACAACTGAACGAATAGGCGATTTTGCAACCGAGCTTGTACATGAATTTTGGCAAGGTCTAACAAATTCCGCCGCTTGCGCTTTACACTTACAACTTAATTACGGTACAAACGGACATCACATTGCCGAAGCATTGTTCAAATGCACCGCAAGAGCAATACGTACCGCAATAGAAAAAAATCCAAGACAAAAAGGAATCCCAAGTACAAAAGGTAAATTGTAAAAAAACTAATAGACCTTTTCGCTAACCTGTAGGAGACCGCCATTGACCCCTCCGAAGGAGGGGAATTATTCGCCTCTCTCGGAGGCGTCTTCTTATTCCCCTCCTTCGGAGGGGTCAGGGGCGGTCTCGGAGGAGTTAAAGGCGGTTTTTCGTTGTAGGTTTTTTGTTGTGTTGATGTATTTTTAGGTTAGAGAAAAGGTCTACTGTTCACACTTGAATTTTCGTTTACCTTCGCCTGCTTACCTATCGGAAAGCAGGCGAAGGTAAAGGAAATTTAAAGTTGGAACAG
>JAITDV010000515.1 GCA_031282385.1 Planctomycetaceae bacterium
TGCAAGGTTTTAAGGAAAATCTCGGATAAAACAATAACTATATTGCAAATTATAACTCTAAATTGCAACCAGATAAGCCCAGAATTTATAGCACCAAATGACTTCTTCAGGGACAACTATCTATCACAACCGATGAATCGTCAATACACTGTTCGTACTATAAATTGCGAGACTCAAGAGCGTAGGAGCCTGCTTTCCGATAGATAAGCAGGCGGTGGTGAAGGAAATTTAAAGTGTGAACAGTTTAGAAATTCCAATTGTTCAATTATCGAACCAATTTGTGATAAACTCGTTTATTTTATCGACAAAATTTGAGAATTCCGGATCCGCAATTGCTCTTTGCATACATTCGCGGTCAAGAAAAATTTTTACTGGATTGTCAGGACTAAATTTTTGCGCAATATTGTTGAGTAAAATTCTGTTCTTACGATCAACTTTGTGATACATACAAAGATCATTAAAAAGTGGCACATGCCCCGAACTCTGATTCAAAAAACCAAAAAGACTCATTTTGTTATACTTTGTAAACTATTGGAAATAACTAGTAAGTCAAATTTGTATCTCTCACAAACCATAAAGATTGAATTAAAAATAATGATACGAAATTTAAAGTATGAACAGTTGAAAAAATAACAACTTTACTCGTCCATAATTCTAATTTTCTTTGAGAATTTTTTGTCTTTGTGGGAAATACTCTTTATTATGAAAAAAATTATTCTGATATTGTCAAGATTATTGTCAAGATGTAAACCGCTTTATCGCAAGCGTTACATTTTGACCGCCAAATCCGAAACTATTACTCAACGCGACATTCACATTTACCTCACGCGGTTTGTTTGGAACATAGTCAAGATCACAATCAGGATCAGGCGTATGATAATTTATTGTCGGCGGCACCACTCCGTCACGCATTGCCAAAATACAATAAATCAACTCACTCACACCGGCAGCCGCCACAAGATGCCCCGTAACACTCTTTGTACTCGATACAGGAATTTTATACGCGCGCTCACCAAATAACTTACGAATAGCAAGCGATTCAACCTTGTCATTTACCGTCGTACTCGTTCCATGAGCATTGATATAGTCAACCTCATCTATTGTCAATTTTGCGTTGTTGAGAGCTTGTTGCATACAACCAATTGCCCCGCGACCTTCAGGATGAATATCTGTAATTCTAAAAGCATCCGAAGTCGCACCATACCCGACTAATTCCGCATAAATTTTTGCCCCGCGTCTTTGTGCATGACCAAGTTCCTCAAGTATAACTATCGCCGCACCCTCGCCAAGAACAAAACCATCACGTTCCCTGTCAAACGGACGCGACGCACCTGCAGGATCAGAATTGTTTGTACTCAACGCAGTCAAAAGATTGAAACCCGTAACCCCAAACGGATGAATCATCGAATGCGCACCGCCCGCAATCATCAAATCAGCTTCGTTACGCTTTATTATTTGCACCGCCTCGCCGACAGCTTGCGGACTTGCCGAACACGCCGTAAGACAATTTGCATTCGGACCAAATGCTTGAAACATTGCCGCAAGATGCGCCGCCGGCATGTGAGGTTCTTGCTCAAGTTCCTTCACCGGATCAAGAGTATTAATTCCGCATTGAATAAATTTACCCATATCAAATTCACCCGCCGGATTACCATCAATACTTGCTAAAACCATTCTCGTGAAATCATCAAAATCTTGTTCACCTTCACCTGCTCCGGTATAAACGCCTATTCGATCAGAATCATACGGAAACACTTTTGTTTTACTTGCCGTATCCCACAAACCGGCGTCAGTCATCGCCTTCAAGCCCGCACCAACAGCAAATCGCGTATGCCTGTCTTGCAACTGCCAATCAGATGGATTTTCACCTACAACCGACATGTCAAAATCCTTGACCTCTGCGGCTATTTGTGTTGGAAAATTGCTCGCGTCAAAAAGAGTAATCTTGCCAACACCGGATTCACCCGCTAAAAGCCGTTGCCAAACTGTCTCTACCTCATATCCTATCGGTGTAACCAAACCAATACCAGTAATAACAACTCGTCTCATATTCTATAAATTATCGTTACAAAATATACCGCGCCAAAATAAATGACATTGCCAAAAAAATTTTTCGATTTCAGCCTATTTCATTTGACCAAAATCGAATAAATTTATTTTTTAGAAATTCCTTTAATTATAAACTGTTCGCACGTTAAATTTCGTTTACCTCCGCCTGTTTACCAATCGGAAAGCAGAGGCTTTATCTCTTGAGTCCCGCAACTTATAGTACGAACAGTATAGTATCATTTCACAAGAATATAGCATTCAAATGAAATGATACAAAATAACTTGGTATGGAAAATTTACTTTTTCTCTTGTTCTTTTTCTTCATCTTTCGGCGATTGCCCGAATATGAGGAATATTAGGAAAAAGATTCCGATAAATATTGCCGGAATTGTGAAAATATTTTTCCATCCTACCGCTTGCGCCGCAAGCCAATCCTTGCGTGTCAACGAGTAATCCGGCTTATTGGCGGAAATTTTGTTACAAATTTTCTTCAAATCAACTTTCTTGTATTTCACAGTAACAATTACTTCATTCTCATTTTTTGCGCCGTATTGTATTTTTACACCGTCTTGAATTAACTGATCTTCATTCAGCGTATCAATACTTTTAGGCGTGAGCGGTTGATCTTTCAACAATTTGCCCAAATCAACACTGCGAGCGTTACTAGTTTCTTTTATACCCATTAACTTCTTTGTTTGAGCCGCCAGGTCAAGATATTGAATCCAGCTGTCTTCCGCGTCATTCCAAGTTGGCAACGGCACTTCTACTTCGGGTTGTAATTTTGATTTCAAATCAATCGTATCCGTTGTCTGTAATTGATCAACCGACACTGCAACTTTGGCAATTACCGGTTCATTATATTGGGCAAGAGGCGGAAAAATTTGCGCGCCTAAAACTTGTCCGACGCCGAGTAACAAAAAGATCATCATACTTTGTACGCTTGCTTTGAGATTATCCGGCGCTTTCTTTTCCGCGTACATGTATGCGCCTACATAAAGAAAACTATAACTAAATCCATGAAATAACAATCCAACCACCGAAAACACAAAATCATAATCCGGCGCAATTCCATAACCCGGTAACGCAAAAAACAAATAACGGCAAGCCCACGCAAACATACCAAGAAGCAACACCACCTTTAAACCAACCATGACAACAATCGCAGACAATGCCGTCATAAAAAATATTTCCGAAAACTGATTAAGCGTACCCAACGCGACCGGAGACGGATAACCCATTTGAGACAAATACGGCGTTTGAACAACAAAATAAAAACCACACGCCGGAATACTCGCCAAAAACGCACATATCGCAAATAACGCAAATGCAGGGTCTTTGAATAATTTGAACGCATCAAGCCCAAACGTTGTAACAAGAAAATTACGTTTGACGCCATCTTGCGAAACTCCCTTAGGCGGCGTGTTCGGAAGCGTAAGACTGTAAATTGCAAGAAAAATACTGAAACCGCCGCCGACAAAAAAGAAGTTGTACGACTTTTCTCCGCCAAAAAACGCAGCTATCAAAAGGCACGAAATAATCCAACCAATTGTACCAAACACAAAAACATAAGGTCCCATACTTGGTTTGGAAAGATTTTTAAACACAATTGAATTGAGTAATCCTTGCGTCGGCATGTAACAAATACCGGACAACAACAATAAACCCATCAGTATCGGAAACGTTGCCTGTTGCGTATGACACAAATAACCGCAAGCAAGTAACGCAATTCCGCCAAGAAAATGTAAAACCGATATTACTTTCTGCGCAGCAAAAAAACGATCCGCAAGAGGTCCAATAAAAAGCGGTCCTATTATCGCGCCAAAAGGAATCGCACAATATAACCAAGCTACTTCATTGCTGGTAAACTTCAACGAGCTACTCGCAAAAACACTAAGCGTACCTGCCCAAGCCGCCCAAATCGCAAACTCACAAAAATACGCAATACAAAGTCGTGGATACGCAAACGACGCCACCTTACTTTCTGCCATTTCGTCCTCCAATTAAATTTTTATCTGAAAAATTTAAACCGTCCGCACTTCAATTTTCATAAACTGAAACACTCATACGCAACAGAAAATCTGCACACATTGCAATGTCAATCAAACAATATCAAAGCACATCCGGCAAAACCAATTTAATATCTGCTCATTCACAAAAATAAACAGAAACCAATCAATCGCCCAAAACCAAACGTAAAACACAAACAATAAATTTTGCCGCCCGAATCTTGAACAATCACAAAACAGGCAGTCATTTTCGCACATACAACCATCAAGTGCAATAGACCCACTAAAACATGCGCCTGTTTTAAACTGTTCACACATTAAACTTCGTTACGAAATTTATAGTACGAGCAATTCAGATTATGTTTGAGAGATTTTTCCGATTCGCCATGACTTGAAAATTGTAGCGTCAATTACTTGTTCGGCAACGTCAGGTTTAACAACCAACACTAGACCAATTCCAAGATTGAATACTCGTTCCATCTCGCAATTATCGATTTCACCAAGCTCGCAAAGCCACGAAAAAACCGGCGGAATAACCCAATCACGATTTAATTGTAACGATAATCCCGGCGGCAAAATCCGATTCACATTTTCAACCAAACCACCGCCGGTAATATGAGCAATACCACGAATTCCTTCGTTTGCCTTAAATTGGTCAAGCAGTTTCCGCACGGTTTTGACATAAATTCTTGTCGGCGTTAAGAGCAAATCTGCAATAGTTTGATCTTTAACTTGACCCAGTTCCGACGGTACTCTGTCAAACGGATTCAAACCCGCTATCTCAAATACAATCTTGCGTACAAGACTAAATCCGTTTGAATGTAATCCGCTTGATTCAACGCCAATCAAAACATCACCCGCTTGAATTGACTTGCCATCGATAACTTCTTGCCTCTCCGCAACACCCACACAAAATCCAGCCAAATCATATTCGTCAGCTTGATACATTCCCGACAATATTGCCGTTTCACCGCCCAACAACGCACAACCGCTCTCTCGACATCCGGCAGCTATACCATTGACAATCGCTCCAAGCAAATCAGGATTGTCTTTGGGCATCGCAACATAATCAAGAAAAAAAAGCGGCTCCGCACCGCAACAAACCGCATCATTGACACTCATCGCAACAAGATCAATCCCAACCGTGTCATGCCGGTTAACCATACACGCTATCTTCAACTTCGTACCAACCCCGTCCGTACAACTAATCAACACCGGATCAACATAACGCTTAACACCATCATTCAACTTGAATAAACCGGCAAAACCGCCGTCCAAACGAATCACCCGATTCGAAAATGTTGTGTTAAGCAACTGCGGAAGCCGTGACATTGATTCCGCATAAACTTCAAGATCAACCCCTGAATCTTTATAAGATATTTTTGACACAATAATTATTTTTAATTAAAATTCCGCCTGTTAAAATGTGAACTGTTTAAAAGATCACAATTCATTATTTACATAAATTTGCTTACATACCATTCCACGCAGTTGAAATTGAATCCTTGAGAGAGAACTTTGGTTGCCATTTTAACAACGTTTCTGCTTTTTGCATTGACCCAACTAACACCGGAAGATCACCCCCCGCATCTTTCAACTTCCAATATTGCAATCGGTACACCCGTAACCTCTCGCACAATATCAATCGTCTCCTACAGGTTAGCGAAAAGGTCTAATATGCCCCTTGCAAAGATTGTCAACAACAACCGTGTCATAACCAACACGATTCAAATACATATTCACATGAGAACCAATATAACCCGCCCCGCTAACAATTAAAACAGACATTTTAAACTGTTCACACTTTAATTTCCCTTTCCTTCGCCTGCTTACCTATCGGAAAGCAGGTTTTTACGCTCTTGAGTTACGCAATTTATAGTACAAACAGTATAGAAGTTGCCTATAGTTATTTTATTGTGCTAATTTTATCAAGGCATCTATTCCTCGTAGTATATTTGCCTCAGTTGTTGAATATGAAATTCTGAAATGCGTGTCAACACTACTGAAAACATTGCCCGGTATCACTAACAACGAATATTCCTTTATTCCTCTTTCTACAAATTCACTGGCAGTTTTGTATCCGTCCGGTATCTTCGGAAACATATAAAACGCACCTTCCGGTTTGTTGATCTCATAATAATTTCCCAACCCCTCCACAAGCATGTCCCGCCGCTTGCGATAACTGTTAATTTGCTCCGACATGTCAACATCCAACACCGCCGCCGCTCCTAATTGACCAACTCTAGGCGCACACACAAAAGTATATTGTTGAAACTTCAACATCTGCTCAACTAACTCCTTCTGCCCATGGACAACCCCAACCCGCCAACCCGGCATGCCACTCGACTTGCTGAAACCATCCAACACTAACGTCCGCTCATTAAACTCCGCCGGCGAAACAAACTCGCCATCATAACAAAACGTCCTGTAAATCTCATCACTTATCAACAAAATATCATGTTTTGCAGCTAACTCCGCGATTGCCTTGATTTCTGCACGTGTTGCTAACTTGCCCGTCGGATTCGCTGGAGAATTTAATATAATCGCCTTCGTTCTCGGCGTAATTACATCCGCTAAACGGTCTATATCATAACGAAAATCAGGATACGTACTCACAGGAACAGGTAAGCCGCCCACCATACACGTCAAAGCATGATACATCACAAAATAAGGCTCAAAAAATATCACCTCATCTCCCGCATCAACCGTTGCCAATAACGCCAACGTCAACGCACCACTTGTCCCGCTAGAAATAAATACCGAACGATCCGAATGACCATATTGCTTATCAACTCGTAATTGAATCTCGTCTCGAAGTTGAGCTAAACCTTGTGTTGGCGTATATCCGCTTTGACGCGAATTGACCGCCTCCAACATCGCACGACGACCAACCTCCGGTACATCAAAATCAGGTTGACCAATAGAAAGATTAATCGGATCAGATAAATCCGCCGCTAAATCAAATACCCGACGTATTCCCGACGACTCAAAAGAACCCGCACGCTTCGATATATAACGTAACCCCATAATAATTGCTCCCGTTATTAAAATTCCCAATAAGAGAATCTAAAAAATTTACTTCTTTGCAGCAACCAATTGAATATCTTTGGATAAATAAGGGTTGTTTACTTTAAAACGCTGTTTTTTGTCTGCTACGTTCCCAACCCGTTTTCATAAGCAATCAAATCCGGCGGCTGAACAGTTACAACGAAATTAAAGTAGACCTTTTCTCTAACCTAAAAATACATCAACGCAACAAAAAAACTACAACGAAAAACCGCCTTTAACTCCTCCGAGACCACCCCTAGCCCCTCCGAAGGAGGGGAATAAGAATACGCATCCTTCGGAGGCGAATAATTCCCCTCCTTCGGAGGGGTTAGGGGTAGTCTCCTACAGGTTAGCGAAAAGGTCTAGTGTGAACAGCTTAAAATACTCAACCAAATCATCACTCACTCACAACTTTAATTTGTTGTTTGACCGACTCTTCATGAATAGCTTGCATAATTTTCCGAATGAAATCCGGGTCTAATTTCATTGACTTTGCCATGTCCGACTTCTGCTCAATAATTTGACCATAACGCGTAGCTTGCAAAACCGGCATGTTGTTCGCCTTCTTGTACAAACCGATCTCCACCGCAACTTGCATCCGCACCGCTAAAAGAGATAACAATTGATCATCAATTCCATCTATCTTGCTCCGCAACTCCGCCAAATTATTCGACGGACGATCCATGTCTCGAATCACTAACGCAGATAATAATTGGCGTAGTTGTTGCGGTGTAATTTGCTGCTGCGAATCACTCCACGCCTCGTCTGGAGAACAGTGCGTCTCAATCAATAAACCATCAAACTTCAAATCCATTGCCTGTTGCGAAAGACCATGTATCAAATCACGCTTACCCGCAATATGACTCGGATCACAAAGAATCGGCAAATTAGGAATCCGACGACGTAACTCAATCGGAACTTGCCAATGCGGTGCGTTGCGGTAACCTTTGTTGTCATACGAACTGAACCCGCGATGAACCGCACCTATACGGCGTATTCCCGCACGATAAACCCGCTCTATCGCGCCTATCCACAACTCAAGATCAGGATTGACAGGATTCTTGATCAATACAGGTATGTCCATCCCGTTAAGAGCATCCGCAATTTCCTGAACCGCAAACGGATTCACCGCCGTCCTTGCTCCAATCCAAAGAATATCTATACCCGCCTTCAACGCCGCAAAAACATGTTCCCGTGTCGCTACCTCAATAGTTGTGTACATACCCGTCTCACGCTTGACTCGCTTCAACCAGTTAAGACCTTCCAAACCAACTCCCTCAAAACCACCCGGTTTCGTACGAGGCTTCCAAATTCCCGCACGAAATATACGCACCCCACAAGACGCAATCGCATTAGCCGTCGAAATAACTTGCGCCTCCGTCTCTGCACTACAAGGTCCAGCAATCACAACCGGTCGCACTGGATCAACTCCAGGTAAAACTATTGATTCAAGTTGATAATCCATCAAAAATATTCTACGTTAATTGTTAAACTCATTTCAAAAATATAGACAACTTATATTATTCTATTAGACCTTTTCTCTAACCTAAAAATACATCAACACAACAAAAAAACTACAACGAAAAACCGCCTTTAACTCCTCCGAGACCACCCCTAACCCCTCCGAAGGAGGGGAATAAGAATACGCATCCGAAGGAGGGGAATAAGAAGACGCATCCGAGAGAGGCGAATTATTCCCCTCCTTCGGAGGGGTCAAGGGTGGTCTCTTACAGGTTAGCGAAAAGGTCTATTATTCTACTCTTCAATGTCGTTGGTTTCATCGGTTTCGTTTGCGTTTGCGTTTTTGTTTGCGGAGGCGAATAGTTCAATATTTCCACTTTTGATTAATGCGTTAATTTCATCTTTTAATTTTTCTGTGAAATCTGGATTTTCTTTGAGATATTGTTTTGTTTTTTCGCGTCCTTGTGCAAGTTGTTGTTCGCCGTAACGGAACCATGCGCCGGACTTGACAATTATCTTTTGGGCAACCGCCAAATCAAGAACATCACCCTCATAACTTATTCCACTATTGTGCATCATATCAAATTCCGCCTCTCGAAACGGAGGCGCAACTTTATTCTTGACAACTTTTGCCTTGACTTTTTGTCCAACAATTACTTCACCTTCTTTTAGTTGTCCGATTCGTCTTACGTCTATTCTGCACGAACAATAAAATTTCAACGCCCGTCCGCCGGGAGTAGTTTCAGGCGAACCAAACATTACTCCAATCTTTTCCCGAATTTGATTAATAAAAATCACGCACGTCTTACTTTTTGCAATCACTCCTGTCAACTTCCGCAACGATTGACTCATCAATCTTGCCTGCAAACCGACATGCGAATCACCAATTTCACCCTTCAATTCCTTTTCCGGCACCAACGCCGCAACCGAATCAACTACAATCACATCAACCGCATTCGATTTGACTAACATTTCCGTAATTTGCATTGCCTCTTCGCCGCTTCCGGGTTGCGACACCAGCAGGCTCTCCAAATCGACTCCCAGACGTTTCGCCCAACTCGGATCAAGCGCATGTTCCGCATCAATAAACGCCGCCACTCCTCCAGACTTTTGAGCATTCGCAACAATATGAAGCGTAAGCGTGGTTTTGCCGCTCGATTCAGGACCGTAAACCTCAATAATCCGACCTCGCGGCACCCCAAATCCGCCAAGCGCAATATCAAGCGAAAGACTACCCGTCGGAATACCGGACAAACTCGGCGTCCGATCGAGACCAAGAGGCATTATCGCACCTTCGCCAAATGTTTTTTCAATTTGCGCAACTGCATTTTTAAGATCAGGATTCCTGCTAAACACAGAATCAATTTTCTTATTACGGTCTGATTTCGAATCAGACTTAGCTGCATTGGATGCAACTTTTTTAGGTTCCATTTTTTTAGTTTCTTCCGTTTTTTTGGACATAAATATTGTGTTGGTTAATTTGGTTGGTTATTGTGAACAGTTTAAACTGTTCGCACTTTAAATTTCATTTGCCACCGCCTGCTTACCTATCGGAAAGCAGGCTTTTACGCTCTTGAGTCCCGCAATTTATAGTACAAGCAGTTTATTAAGGGAACTTCTAAAAACTCATTTTGTCCGCGAATTTTCACGAAAAGATCACGAATTAAATAATTTGTGCAAATCCGTGGATAAAATAAATTTATTGTCTAAATTTGTCTATCCTGAAAAATTCGATAATTCCGTCAAAAATAAGTTTTTAGAAGTTGCCTTAATTTAATATGATTATGATTCATCGAATAGCGCGTCAACAAATTTGTCCGGATCAAAAATCTCCAGGTCATCAGCAGATTCGCCAAGACCGACAAATTTAACCGGTATTCCCATTTGTTTTTTTATTGTAACAGTAACTCCGCCTTTGGCTGTGCCGTCCAATTTGGCGAGAATTATTCCTGTACATTTTACAACTTCAGTGAAATTTTTTGCCTGACTGATTCCGTTTTGACCTGTTGTTGCATCGAGGACAAGAAGTACTTCGTGCGGCGATTCTGGAATAAGTTTACCCAAGACGCGATGTATCTTGCCCAATTCCATCATAAGATTTTTCTGACTTTGCAATCTGCCTGCCGTGTCAACAATACAAATATCGGCACCCGTTTCAATTGTTTTCGCAACCGCCATGTGCGCAACACTTGCAGGATCGCTGCCGGATTTACCTGTTACAATTTCAGCGCCAAGCCGTTCCGCCCAAATTGTAAGCTGCTCAACCGCAGCAGCCCGAAATGTATCCGACGCGCCAAGTACAACCTTTTTTCGCTCCGAAAGAAACGTACGCGCTAATTTGGCAATTGATGTTGTTTTTCCGCTGCCGTTGACGCCGCAAACCATAATTATTGTTGGACCGGATAATGCGTAATTTATCGGAGTTGCCGATTGAGCCATCAATTCTTTCAATTTCGCTTTCAATACTTCCAGCACTTCCTGCATTTGGACAACACGACCGCGAAATTGTTTACGAATTTCGTTGACTGTATCATTTGTTGCAACAACTCCCATGTCTGTTTTGATGAGCATAGAAAACAACTCTTCCAGAAACTCTTCATCAACAAGACGTCCTGAAGACTTAAAAAGATCACGGACATCCGTATTGAATATTTTAATTGTTTTAGTTAAAGCCGACTTTAATTTTGATAATATGCCCATTACAGAAATATAAATTGATAAAACAAGAATCTGTACAAAATAAATTTTTCGCACAAACCACTTTCAAAAAAAATTACTTTGACAAAATCAAAGCGGTCAAGATTCTACCACACTAAAATACCCACACAACCACCACCTTTTAAACCGTTCTCACTTGAATTTTCCTTTACCTTCGCCTACTTACATATCGGAAAGCAGGCTTTTACGTTCTTGAATCGTGTAATTTATAGTACAAACAGTATATGGAATTACGCGGACATTAGTTTCCGGCTTTTATGCTTCTGGAATTTACTATTTTTGCGGTTCCGGTTTTTATGTTGTATTCTATTCTTTGGGCGGGGATTGTACCTTGCGATGAGGTTGTTATTCTGGCGTTGTTTAGTTCATTACCTTCAAGCATGACTTGAGATTTTGCTTGATTGTATTTTATTGTTTGAGCTCTGCCGTAAAGCGACCTGTTTTCGCCTTCAATTGTTGCATTGTCTATTGCAGTCAACTCTACGAAATTTTTTGATTGTTGAACCGGATCAGGCATTTGCAACATCCTCAATTCTTCACACTTCAACAAATATCCTTTTTTCGTTGCAATATTTAATTGATCTCTTTCTATTTTCTCGTCCCAATTAGAAACCGGACACAAAACCGCATCAATATGACCTTTCATAATTGCCGATTTATGAGTTTTGGCGGACACTCCTTGAATGTGATCATAAAACCAAATACAAAGAAACATAATCGTATCACTGTTATTATTGTTTTTTGTACTGCCTGAACCTAAACCCGCCAAAACATCATAACCATTTTTCTGATTAGAAAATTCATTGTCTGTTTCAATAAAAGTTGAACGAATCAATCCTGGACCTTTGGCAAAAAATTCATTCGTCTCAAGTCTGATTTCAACTGCATCAAATTCCGCCCAATCAAACGATTTGCGTACTCCATTCTCAAATTTTTCACTCTTAACAACAACATCAATCGCACAACCAATACGTTCCGGTTTAATTGTTACATTTGACTTATCATCAAAAAGTGAAACATAGCGGTTAGTGAATATCTGCATTATATTGCAGCGAATTTCACGATCCTCCATCAACGCCAAAACACGATTACCGTTTTTGTCGGGTACGCCTTTGAACGAAATTATGTTACCGTCAAAGTACATTTCTTTATTCCATTGTACAAGTATTCTGCTATCACCTTCTTTTCGTTTATTTTGTTCAAATTGGCTGTTATTTAGTTGTGTTGTTACGGGCAAGATAGTAGTTTGTTGGTTTCGGTTCAAAGTAATGCCGTTTGTGTTTTTTTGGTTTTTAGTTTCGGCGAGCAATCTGCCGGGTCCGACAATTTTTATTACATTTTCAGCACGGAAAATATAAACGTTCATTGCTCTGATTTGCGAACCTTTACCTGTAAATATTGCTTCGCGTGTATCTTTGCCTGTTATGTAGATAACGGTATTTAGGGTTGACGGATACCAAACGTAAACTTCTTCGCCGGTTATTTCAATCAGATCGTTTCCCGCCGCCAAATCAGCCTTTTCAACTATTCTCACATTGCCGCCAATCCAAAGTCTCTGTACCTGCGAAGTCCGTTCCGTCTGCAAAACATTCATTTCCATTTGGTCGCCGGTTATCTTATAAATCGAATGTGAATTACCGGATTGAAAACCGAGCAGATTTTGAGACCGAACATTTTTGATTTCAGGTTGTGGAATTTTCGGGGTATTTGGATTTGAATTTGGATTTGAATTTGTTGGAACATTGCCTGCAACCATCGGTACAACTTTATTATTAACCCCCGACGCCGTATAACTACCCGCAACCGCAGAATTACCTTGCGCAACCACAACACCTGATGCGCGAGGCAACTCAATTACAGGCGGCAAGTACGGCATGAGTTGCTCCGGTCGTTTTCGCAATTCCGTATATTGAACAGGTCTGATTGGCGAAACCGTATCATGATTGTTAAACTTCGGCTCAATTGCAACCGCTTGCGAAATTACAGTATTTTGAGGGTGAATTGTTACCATTGCAGTTTGTGTATTATTGGCAACATTATTTTTATCAGACGCGCGGTTAAAGAAAATATTCAGTCGCTGCACATCACATGTTCCGTTTTGATTCTCAAAATGCACCTTGTTCAAAACAATCGCACTTTCAGGAACAAGTGTACTATTATTTTTACTATTAATTATTCCGTTGCCGGTTTTACTATTACTATTACTATTACTATTACTATTACTATTACTATTATTATTGCTATTGTCTATTTTGGGGTTATTTTGTGCGGATTTGTTTTGTGTGTTTTCATTGTTGTTAGGTTTTGTCTTTTCAGGATTCTCTTCAATATTGCACCAGAGCTGTAAAATTTCCGCGGTCATCTTGCCAAAATCTTCAACATCCAATGTAACTCCGCCGCGCAAGTCAAAAAGAATTTTCTTTGTGTTATTTTTTTCCGGCGAAATTTGCATAGCGTTCCAAGTCAAATGGATTTTTTTCAAATTTGTATCATTGCCGATCAACCCGTCTAATTTGCCTTTGCCGCTGGAATTTAACACGCCGAATTCACCGGATTCGCCGATGTTATAGAGGAAGCCAAGTTCAGATTGAACGGTGTAGCGGTTTTGCAATGTAATTTTGACGGAGTCAGAAGCTTCGGGTTTCTTTTTTGGATTTTCAGGTGAAGCTCCAGCGACTTCTTGCGGGTTATTTGTCAACGCAGTTTCAATAGCAATCAAATTCTCTTTAACGTCGTACAAAATTCTGTCGCCTTCCATAATCAAACCGCCGCCTTGCGTACTTCTCAAACGTGCCTGCAAACCGGTTTTGCCGAACATTTCCATTTTCGCAGGTTGCAAGTTACTGGAATCCATAAGAGAGGGATTCGAGTTTGGATTTTGGTTTTGGGCTTGGTTTTTGTTTTGGGATTCGGATTTGGCTTGTGTTTTTTTGGGGGCGGGTTGGAAATTTATGTGTAATATTTCTCCGTTCAGGAAATCTTGAGACGCATCAGGATTAGTTCGGACAACTTCAACATTACCGTTAAAACCAGCCGTCCAACCGCCGTTTCGTTCATCTACTTCAAAAGTAAATTCGCGTTGGCATCTAATATCGAATTTTGTTGCGGCATCAACATCGGGGTTGAAAGTAAAATGATTTGAGTTGTTGTGACTTGCTGTTTGATTTTGCGTGTGTAGGTTGGCGATTTTTTGGTTTGGGAGGTCGGCGGCGGGCGGACTGGTTTCGGCTTTATTTTTGGGGCGTTCAGGAAAAATAAGGTTGAGGAATTTTACGGTATCAAGACGCATGACAGCGAATTCTTTTTGTTTTTTTGGGGTGTTGCCGTTGTTTTTATTTCTCAACGCGATAGTCATTCTTGAACCTTCGCCGGTGTTGTATGCTAATCTGAATTTTATGTTATCTTTGACTGCGTAAATCAAGGTTTCTGCCGGACTCTCAACAATCTCAATATCAGATGTTTCAATAAACAGATCGTCTTGAGTTCCTGCTTCTTTCATGCCGCTTTTAATTGTAACTTTACCCAACAGACGCCCGCCAATCATTTGAGGCAAGGGCAATTTGCTGAAATTGACAGGTTCGGTAAATTTGACTTCTGCCATTTCATTTGTCCGCAATACAATTGCGCGGCGGCATTGTTCTTCTTCTTTCAAATCTTCGCCGTCGGGCAAAACGATAAACGTACAAGGTTGCAATTTGATGGTATCGTCTTCGATAACTTCCTTTTGAAATAGGATAATTATGTTGCCGTTTATGAGGGTTTTTGGGCGTGATTGCGGATTGAGTTCCCAGTCATTTTCGTTGAACAACGAGGGAAATGGTTTCAATTCATCGACTGGAGTTGTTTCTGTAACTGTGCCAATTGTGTCTCTTATTTTTTCGGGCAAAACAAGCGGTACGAGAACCCAACCGTACAAAAAATACAGCAACAACAAAACAGGAAAACTTAATGCTGTTATAACCGGACGTGACAATTGTACAAATTAAAAAATAAAGTTTATTTATTCAGTAGACCTTTTCGCTAACCTGTAGGAGACCACCCCTAACCCCTCCGAAGGAGGGGAATTATTC
>JAITDV010000511.1 GCA_031282385.1 Planctomycetaceae bacterium
ACAATGCTTGCCGACGCTATTTCCGGCAGAAGATCTTACGGCACAATTAAAGCGATGGGTTATCCTGACAATTTCGTAACGAAAATTCTTTGTCTTTCAGGCGGCGAATATTTAGTCGGCTTCTACGGTGGCGGAGTTGTGAAATCGATTAAACCTTACAAGTTGGTTGATCGCAAACCGGAAAAAACTAGATTTAAACAAGCCAAAGAATTTTTCGTTACAAAAAATGATTTTCCAAAGTTGCCGTCGCCAATTAAACCGCAGACAGCTGATGCGCTCAAAACGATGTATAACAAATTAAAAACTTTTCAGTCAAGTATAAAAACGCCTAAAATATTTGCCTTGAACGATGACTGGCGTACACAAGGCGATTGGATAGATACATACGGGCAATACGCCGCTTGCCTCTGCGGTCAAGGCGGAGGTGGACTTGACCTCTATAAAGGTTATAGTATGGACTACAATGAATTTCGCGGATTTATCGGCAGGAATTTCAAACAAAAAAACGACGCTTTACGTCATTGGGTACACTGGGAAGATTCGACGGATAAACGCGTATTACAATGTTTTTTATTCGGCGGACGAAGGCAGTCAGAATGGGACGATCACGGCGAAGCTTATGAACGCTCTCTTGATGGACAGCATATTTACGGCGCTGTCAAATTACAATCCGGAAACTATTTTTTATCGCTTATTTCTTTAACAAAGACGGTCATACCGGCGCCAATAGGTTGCGTGATTACAAAATAATTGTAAAAACTTTACCAATCTTAAAAGAAAAATTTATCAGCATGAAACGTCCTAATATAGAAGCCGAAGCCGAGTTTATGCATACTACAGGCGGAGCTGTTTCGCGAATTAATAATTTTTGGGGCGGAGTTTATAAACGTTTTTATGTCGAGTTGCCAAAAAACGAGTATATTGTTTTTAAAGTTGATAAGAATTTTTCTCTCAACTCGACGCTCTGCGGAATTTTTGTTGATTCAGTTAAAGACGTACAAATAGATCATCCGTCACGTCCGTTTAATCCGCCTCACGAGTTGACGCCTAATTGGGAAGAAGTCATGGAAGACCCAACAAACCCACAATTGTGGTGGGCATTTCACGCATTTGATCAGTTGCTCTACAACAGAGATAAAAAACCAACTTGGTATCGTCAATACGGCAGAAAATATTCGCTTGCGTTGATACGAACATTTATGACAATTAAAAACGGTTTACCGGCGGCTCCAGACGGAATAAATCCTATTGACAAAGAAAGAATACGCGCGGATGTTGCAAAAATTATTAATGACGCTCAACTATTCTCAATAAGCGATAAAATTAAATTTCGTAGAACAAAATATTCTTTGACTGTTTGGGAAAGACGTACAAAATTAGATCGTAAACAATGGGATTCAATAGACTGGGATTGGGATTATTTTAAGGAATTTAATAAAAAAAACGCGGCACAACAATCATGGTAACAAACAAAAACACAATAAAATTCTAAAAATTATTTGCAGTTTATAAAATGTTTATAGTTTAAATTGGAATTGTTATAAATTTCAACAACCAATAATAAAAAATATGAAAAAACTTTATTTTGTAGCGTCGATAATTTTGGTTTTTGTCTCCGCTAATAACGCCGCCAATGTAATCGGCAATACGGCGACACAAGGTAATTTTGCGTTAACCGTGGAAAAAGGAACGCCCGATGCAACTGTTAGGATTGATTCATCGGATGTTGAGCCTAGAGTAATAAAGAAAGAAGATGAAGTTACATTTCATTTTGAAGTATCCTTGACAAAGAAGGAAGGTGCCAAAATTCTTTACATTGAAGAAATAGCGCCGGCAGGTTACATTACTAAAGTTGTTTATACGTTGAAGGCAAGTTTCGGACAGGTAATTACACCAAATAATTTTGTCATGGATATAAGAAATTCTTTACAATTCAAATACGAATTAACTAGCGGTAGTTTACTCTCAAATGTAGATGTAAAGTGTAAACCAATTAAAGGCGGTAAATACACAATGCAACTTTCCGTTGTTGCTACTACCAAAGATGGTAAATAATTGAAGCCTGACCCGGTTATAATTGAAATTTTTGTTGAAGACGCCGAAATTAAAGGTTTTATAAGACAAGGCGATATAACAATGGGAGGTCAAACTTTCGACATCAACGCCCGTCAAAGTAGAAATAAAAGATGGCCAATAGGTCATATTGCATGGCAGGTTGGCGTAGATAGTAATTGTATTGCAAAACTAAAAGATCTGACAAAAGATTACACTGAGAGCAAAACAGCAGAAGTCAAGGATTTCAAAGATCGACAAAATACCCAAAAAACAAATTTAAATAATGATATTACCAAATTAAATAACGAAAATACTCAACTAACGCTTTTAATAAACAATGCGAACACCGCTATACGTAATTTACGAAACCAGATTGGTCGTAATCCGCGCGAGAGAGAAGAACTCAGGCAAGCAATCAGTATATTATCGGGGCGAATAGACGGGTATCGGCAAAAAATAGAACAAAATAATAGACTACTCTTTGCATTAAACGGTCAATTATCTGAAGTCCAACGTGATATTGACGAAGCTGGCAGACGTTCACATCCTGAACAAAACAATGCCCATAGGGTCGGTTTCGGTGCTGCAAGTCTTGTTGAATTTAAGCAGGCGGAAAAAGTAATATCAGAAAGTCCAGGTTACATGATAGAAGTTGAAACACCATCCGGTAAAAAGGAAAACAGAAAAAAATTTGACGTTCTCACAGTACAGGGGCGTTTGTGCGATGATAATCAGGGACAAAATAAAAACGAGCAAACAAATGCAGACTTTTATAAAAAAAATTGACGTTGGAAGAAGCGACAGAAGGATTAAAATTTATTTGCGATCACTGGGGTAAAAAAGATATATATGGACCAGTTTGTAATTGTGTTGATATGGCGAATAAAGGATTTCATGCAGTAGGTATTACAAAAGTACCTGACAATCACGATAATAATCCATGTCACGTAGAATTGATTGTACATTACAAAGATACCCGAGGACAAACGTGTAAAAATGGAATTATTCATTTATCAATACCAGAGCTATATAAAACCAAAATAACTGAAAGATAATATTACATGTACGTGCAATTTTATTTTTTTGAGCAGAT
>JAITDV010000569.1 GCA_031282385.1 Planctomycetaceae bacterium
TTGCAATTTTTGTACGATAAAGACGGTTTGCTCACATTGATAATCCGACCAAACGGCGCGGAAACAAAATACGAATACGATCACGCAAAACGTTTAAGCAAAATTACGCATCCTGACGGGCGAGTTGAATCGTTTATTTGCCCGATAACAGCGGGAATTGTTGACACGCAAAATGGCGAAGGCACGAAGGACAAACCCGCAAAATTGGTGCCGACAGATTCGATTGCCGGTACTGCGAAAAAATTCGGCTGGACAACGATCACAAAATATGATGCTTGGGGTTTTCCGTTACACATTACGTATTTCTCTCAAGGAGTAACGGTTCCGACTGTTTTTGATCAACTTATTTATGTTCGTAATGCTCGCGGTCAGATTATTGAAGAAATAAAGCCGACAGACGATGGTCAAGGAAGTGTGGTAATTGGGAAAACCGTTTATCAATATGACAAACGAGGTAACATGGTCAAAGAAATTTTACCATTAGGTCGTGGTGTACGAACTTGGGAGTACAGCCCAACAACCAACAGATCGTTAAAATTCGTCGATGAAGATGGCAATACGTCAATAGGAACTGTCAATCTACTCACTGGGGAAAATACTTGGCAGACCACTCCGGCACCAAATACGCCGAGTAAAGAATCTGATCTGGATTTCACTGATTATTTACAGATATGTTTTTCACCAACCAAAACCAGTCATGATATGATACCTAGTGGTTTATGGATTGCGTCCATAGATACGAAGGGAAGAATGGAAGGGAATGCATATAATTTAAAGGGCAAAATTATTGAGCGTTTTCAATACGTCAAGGATAGTGAAGTACATTCAGTTAATGGTAACGAAAAATGGATATTTAGTGAACTTACTGCTGGTAAACGTTACGAGGTCTTTATAACATGGAATGAACATTTTCTTAATTCGCCCAAAACTATTTTCTCTGCGTATCAGAAAAACAACGATACTGTTGTTTTTTCTACTACGCTTAATCAGGTTAAACCGCCTCATCGACATATTATTGGTGGTTTGGGGCAAAAAGAAAACTATCAATCAATTGGTCGTATAACGGCGGCATCAAATGAAATTATTATTACAGCAATTAATGCCAATCCTACAACCGATAACTCAAAAAGAAAAATTCCAATCGGAACAATTCGGCTTGTCGAGATAAAAACACAAGAAGGTTTCAAATACAATAAAGACGGACAGGTCGCTGTAAAAATAAATAATCGTAACAGAAAAACAGAATATTTTTATGACGCAATCGGACGTGAGGTAAAAGTAATTGAACAAGTTAGAGCGGACTATAATAAAATCAGTAAAGTCTATTATGATTTTGCAGGACACCATGCATACTGGCAAGATGGATTAAGCGACATTGTTGGTCGAAGTTATGATGTCGTTGACAATGAAATTATGAGATTTTTAATTAGTCCTAAAGCAAAAGCAATCGAATTTTTGCCGCAAAAAATTAACGCAAAGAAAACTCAGTGGCTGATTGATAAACTTACATCTGGTGAAAATTACGAGATTTTAGCGAGTTGGAAAAGAATTAAAAATGATTGTTCCAATCTGGTTTTTACATTGCAATCTGGAAACAAAATCGAGCAAGTTGCAATTCCACAAACAGCGTCGGGATTACACCCAATAGCAGGAAATGGATATTGTTCGCTTGGAGTTTTTAGTAGTGTTGATGGAAAAATAAAGGTTGACTTAAATTCCAAATACGATATTGATGCAGACAAAATAAAAATTGTCAAAGTACAACCTGAAGAACAACGCAGATTCCATAAAGGTAGATTGGTTTTTGAAAAAAGTGAAAACTTCCAAAAAACTACCGATTACGATGAGAATTATAATATTATTAAAGAAGTTGAAATCAATAAAGATGAAATAGAAGAAAGACTTTATGAATATGACAAAGACTCGAAACTGATCAAGGAAACAATAAAAGATATTGATGGGGTCAGAACATTTTTTTACACTCCAAAGGGAACTATACACAAAATAATTGAAGAAGAAAGAGAAGACAACAATAGCAAAAATGAAACTAAAAATAATAACACAGATCAGTTTCAAGCTACAGAACTCATCAGAGCTTCACCAAAATTTATTTATGTAAAATCGCAATCAGAACCATTGGTAGTTTATGCAGCAGCAGAAACGGTAGATGCGACTAATTATCGTACAAAATTCATAGAAGCTACGCCCAATATGCCGAAGGATGGTTGGGAAGTGCACCACACGAAACAAGCGTGTTTACGAGCGAGATATTTAGTAGAAAGAGGTATCAATATTGACGAATTACAATATTTACGTGGTGTACCTTCTAAAATACATGGTGAAATATCTGGAATACAAAATCAATTTTGGGCGGAAAAATGGGATTTATTTACAAAGTCGCAAAAATACAAAGATCTAGTTAAAGAGAACAAAAAAATAACCGAACAACAACTCAGACAAGTTATGTACAATTGTACGCCATGGGAAGAAATTGAAGCATTAGAAAAATCAACTGATGATGTATTTAAAAAATTCTGGATTAAGAAAGGAGCTTGGGTACGATCTGTTAATAGTGTATTAAACAAAGTTAGTAAATTGCCGACAGATATGCATAAAAATGCTAGACGTAGCGGTGTATGGAATTTAATGAAGAAAAAATTTGGAGACCTTTTTTTGAGCAAATTCCCTCGTAAAGTCGGCATTGCTCTAATTGGCGGATTAGGTATGATAATAACTGCTAAAGAAATCGCTGTGCCTTCAGACACTACGCAAGAAAAATGGAACGCATTTATTGAACAATTTCAAAGTGCTATACAAGAAGCAGAGAATGACAATACTCTTAAAAAAGAAACAGCTATGGATCTTACAGATAAGTTAGTGCAATATTTGCAGTCGGTTGGAGCTGGTTCATTTTTTTTGTGGTCAGTTAATAATGCGCTTTATATTTGGTCAACAGAATTTTGAGAAAATATTCAACATAATATTATATTATTGATTTCAGTAAATCATAATTTATAGTATTTATTTTTTTACTTTGATAGGTAAGTTAAGTCTTTAACACAGATATAACCAACATGCCAATAACATATAGGAAAATTCGTAAGTCAATGGAACTTGTCGATGGCGTTTTTTGGGGGTTCAGTAACGGAGATGGATTTGACATAGATATGTACATTGAAGACAATAGAATAACAGAATTTCATAACATGAAAATTCTTCGTGCTGATAATTTTCCGTATGCTTATGAATTGGAATTATTTGATTATACGTACTATGAGGAAAAATATTGTCCATTTGATGATCGATTATTACCCAAAATAATAAAGACAGATAATGACCAATTTATTGAAATAAAAAAATTAATAGATGATAATTTTTATCGTTTACATTGCACTCTTAATGTATATTGTAGTGGAAGGGTTGATCTATGTGGAGGTAATAAATTGAACGGTATAGTTCCCTGCCACTATATGATTGTTTCTGAAGAAATGAAAGATAATATTATTAAGGAAAAGATCGAAGGTTGCTCATTTTTTAATATAACGGTCAATCCCAATCAGACTAGTATTGATAATGTCTCACTATTTGGCATAAACATGAAATATATTTCTGCAACAGATTTGTATTCTTATTTTGATGATATTCCATTTAGTGATGTATGTCCGTTTTGTAATAAAGCTCCTATTGCTTGTTATTATTGCAAGACTTATCCCAAACACTGTCCATATTGCGGTAAGAAAATAGCTTCATATATTTCTTCAATGTCTGAAATAGATAACAAGGACGAAACTTTACCGTATTTGATTTGTTGTGATTTTAACGACGAGAATATAATACCAGGTGAATATTGGCAAGGCGAAGATTTATTAGAAATTACAGGAGCAAGGGTTAGTGTGATTGGAACAAAACGTTTTTTTGATTTCATGGAACAACACCAATATGGACCATTGGTAGCATTACCATTTCAAGTTGACGTGTCAAGATGTACTAATGAACAAAAAGATAGAATCAGAGCATTATTAGACTGATAAAATATTTATGACTTCATTACATTTAGAAAAATCCATAGCCACTCGTGGTAGTCGTGGCGCAAAATCACAAACCGGTCAGGTAATTATTGTACGAAAATTACCGATGAAATGGGTTGAATATGATTTCGCAGGTCGCGTTATAGCAAGTTATGATGAAAAAAATGAGCAGACGCTCTACTTT
>JAITDV010000584.1 GCA_031282385.1 Planctomycetaceae bacterium
CTGTTTACGATTCTGTCAAATTTATTTCTCATTTACTTATTGGTTTTACGCTTGTAGAGCTTCTTGTAGTAATCGCGATTATTGGAGTTTTAATTGCATTATTATTACCGGCAGTGCAAGCGGCACGTGAATCAGCGCGAAGAATGTCGTGTAGTAATAATGTCCGGCAACAAGTACTAGCATTACACAATTATCACGATACCATCAACGCATTACCATTTTCCAACGGTCCGAAAATACTAACGACAACCAGAGCTTGGCGCAGTTGGTTAATAGCGATTTTTCCGTATCTCGAACAACAAGCAGTTTACAACAATTTGAAATTTGGCGACGCATACAATTTCGATCCGATTACAACTCCAGCAGATAATTTCCCTGTACTTACTGGATTGAAAATTTCTGGTTTTTATTGCCCTTCCAGCAATCGTGAAAAAATGCAGGCTTACAACAATTACGCCTTTCAAATCACTAACTATGCCGGTATTTCAGGTTCATATTACGATCCGAACAATATGAGTGCAACAAGTCCAAATATTATTACTAGCATTAACACCAATTATGGCTATGTTGCAACCAATGGAGTTATTATTCGTGCAACGACCTCTAAAGCTGATGACACCATTGGTCTTGGAAATATCTCCGACGGCACATCGAATACAATTGGTATTGCCGAGCAATCGAAATTGGTAAAGAGCACCAGCAATAACCAGTTTGCAGAACGCGGTTCCGGCGGACATCGCGGAGGTGGTTGGAATGGAAGTAGTGCCAATGAATGGCAAAATGTAGTAACAACAATCCGTTGGGAAATCAACGCCGTTTGTCCAAACACCAGCGGTTGCAATAATCCTTATGGGTCTAGTACAATTATTACATCGAATCATTCTGGCGGCGCACAATTTGGTATTTGTGACGGCTCTGTTCGTTTTATTTCGGATACTACCAAGCTCGCCATTTTAAGTGCGCTTGCTTCCAAAAACGATGGTTTGGCGACAACAATACCGTGATACGAATCGTACAATGAATTTCAGCGGATATATTTATCACATTTGAAGTTTTGTTTTTTAAGTCAATGTTCGTGTTCGTTATGTTCCTGAATCTCTTTTTGTACATTATTAAAAAAAGCCAAATCTTAAAGTGTGATGGATATATTATAAATTATTACAATTTAACAATTTAATTAAAATGAAGGTTATTACAAAAAATATTTTTTTATTTATTTTTGTTTTTGTGTTGGTGGTTTCCGGTTGTATGGGAAGCGTTAAACCTAAACTTGTTCCAGCGAGCGGAACAGCAACACAAAACGGTAAACCATTGTCAGATGTTCGACTTGAATTTCGCAAGCCTGATACAGGAACGTCTGCGTTTGCCGAGACGGATATTGAAGGCAAATTTACACTTACTCATTCGCAAGGCGGTATTGGAGCGGAATCGGGCAAATATATTGTTTCGATTTTTCAAAAAGGAAAACCAATTCCTTTGCCGACTGGCGTTAATGCGGAAGATTTACCGGAAGAACAACGTAATCCAATGTCGCCGGAAATTGAAATCCGTAATTCAAACGATAGTAATATAGAAATCGAAATTCCAGAAACAGGAAAGAACGATTTAAAAATTGAAGTAAAATAATAGCGTGTAGAGACGCAATGCATTGCGTCTCCGCGTTATTTCCAACGAGAATAATCACACAAAAACAAACGCAAAATATAAAAACCGTATCTGAAATAAAATAGACCTTTTCTCTAACCTAAAAATACATAAACGCAACAAAAAACCTACAACGAAAAACCTACAACGAAAAACCGCCTTTAACTCCTCCGAGACCACCCCTAACCCCTCCGAAGGAGGGGAATAAGAAGAAGCCTCCGAAGGGGGGAATAATTCCCCTCCTTCGGAGGGGTCAGGGGTGGTCTCCTACAGGTTAGCGAAAAGGTCTAATGATACGAATCTTTTTTGTTTCAAAAATTTTAAAATACACGTAAAAGCCTGCTTTCCGATAAATAAGCAGGCGATGGTAAACGATCAATATTTTTGTCTTTCATATTTGATAATTGTTGCAACAATTCGGCGCCGTCTCTTTTTTTGCTTATTTTGTAGGTTTCATGAGGGGGGGCTTGAAAGAGTTGGGAAATGTATCACAATTACGCCCCGTTTCGATTTTGGAAGATCAGTTAATTTGGTGTAATCGGGCGAATGACGTTTTTTTGTATAAAAAATCATTACGAACACTTAATAGAAATTTAGGTAACACAAAAGCAATCAAAGTAAGTTTTCCAGTAATTCAACTTGCACGTATTACCGAAAACTCAAGTGTGAACAGTTTTAAGATAAAAAATATTTTAGTTATTTTGACAAAAAGTATTTCTGAAATTACAAGTTTTTGAGGAGATAACAATGGCAAAAGTGCAGACATTATCAGTGAAGTTGCGAGATTCGCATGGTAAGCGCCGTAATCGGCGGTTGCGTAATAACGGCAGTGTTCCTGGCGTGCTTTACGGACATAAACAAGCAGTTCAAAGTTTGACGTTGTCTGCTGAAGAGTTGGCGGCTACAGTTAGACACGGGAATCGGTTTGTTGAACTTGTTGGCGATGTTGCGGAAAAGGCGTTTATTAAAGAGGTTCAATGGAACACTTGGGGTAACAAAATTCTGCATGTTGATTTCGCAAGAGTTAGCGAACACGAAAAAATTCATGTTACCGTTCCGCTTGAACTTCGTGGAGAAGCAATTGGTACAAAAGAAGGCGGAGTTGTCAAGCATGTTCTACACCAAATTGAACTGGAATGCGAAGCTGCATCATTGCCCGAACACATTATCGTCAACATAAATCATCTCGCGTTCAATCAAACCATTCACATTTCCGATATTGAGTTTCCTGAAAGTGTGAAATCTTTGCTTGATCCTTCAACTGTAGTAGTAACTTGTGCTTTGTCGGTTGAAGTTACAGACGAAAGCAAATCAACCGAAGGCGTGGAACCTGAAGTCATCGGACGAAAAAAAGGCGAGGAAGAATCCGCCGAAGGATAATTCCAATCAAAACACTAACTTTCCAATTTTCACGAAAACGACAATTGTTGAAACGGAAATTGTTGATTGTTTCATATTTGGGCAGTTTATTAACCGCGGCGTAATAAGTGTAAAATTCCGTTTCGTTAGAGATGAAAGTATTTTAGGCAACTTCTAAAAATCCATTTTTGGCAGAATTATCAAAATTTTAGGATTGACAAGTTTAGACAATAAAATTTATTCTATCCATGAATTTGCACAATTATTTGATTCGTGAAATTGGTGTAAATTAGTGGACAAAATGAGTTTTTAGAAGTTCCCTTTAGTAAAAGCTAAAAAGTATTCGTCATAAGAGTTTCTATGAAATTAGTTGTTGGACTTGGTAATCCTGGAGTCAAGTATCGCCAGACTCGGCATAATATTGGTTATTTGATACTTTCGGAGTTTGTTTCGCGGTATCCGAATTGTTCGCCAAAATCGAAATTTCATGGTGATTTTGTTGATATTCGGGACAAGAACGGTGAGACGGTTTTTTTACTTTGTCCGACAACTTACATGAATCAAAGCGGATTAAGTGTTCTGGAAGCAATTAGATTTTACAAGATACCTTTTGAAAATGTGTTAGTTGTGTGTGATGACTTGAACCTTCCTTTTACGAAGTTACGGTTTCGCAGTGAGGGCAGTAGCGGCGGACAAAAAGGTTTAGCAGACATTTTACGGGTGTTAAGTACAGAGAAAATATCCAGACTTCGTTTCGGAATCGGAGAGCCGCCGGCAAGAATGGACGCGGCGGATTATGTGTTGATGAATTTTAGTGAGAGTGAGCGTCCTGAATTGTTGATTGCGTTAAAAATTTCTGCGGACGCGGTGCAATATTGGATTGATTATGGAATTGTGGATGCAATGAATAAATACAACGGCAAATCGTGACAATTGATTTTTTTGTTTCAAAAAATTCCGAAGAGTATTTTTTGCGAATGTTTTTCGGAAAATTTGAATTTGTTGAGATGACGGGCAAATTTGTATTTTGTCTGTCAATTGTGTGTGTGTGGTTGTCGAACGCAAAATTGGGATTTTAAACTGTTTACTCTTTAATCTCCTTTACATTCGTCTGTTTACCTATTTGAAAGCGGGCTTTTACGTTTTTGAATTACGCGTTTATAGTGAGCGGTATGATTGTAAATTTGTGGTCGGCAAGTTATTTTTTTAAAAGTATAAACTCGATTTTAACTCGAACCAAAACCCGATTATGGTACAGAATGTTTACGAAGGGTTGTTTATTCTTGATTCTGATCTTTATGCCAAAGCACCTGAAGAGGTGTCTGGACAAATTGCGACGATAGTTGAACAAACGACTGGTGAAGTCTTATTAAGCAGACTCTGGGATGAACGAAAATTGGCGTATCCCATTAAAGGACACAAAAGAGGTACGTATTGGTTAGCGTATTTCAGTATTGATCCGCTCAAAGTAAAAGAGTTGACGCGGCAATTCCAATTAAACGGTAATGTGATCCGTTTTTTGATTCTCAAAGTTGACCGTCGGCTTGTTGATATGTTAGTTGAGCATGCGCGGGCTGGGCATCTATTTGCGGGCGAGCATTCGGATGTTGATACGGTTGGTATTGATGTTGGAATAGATAATTTTGCTATCGACGTAGAGGAGGACGGAGATATTGATGAAGTTGATGTGTAACGGACGCGACGTTTGAGAGTGTAGGATAACTGAAATTGTGTGAGGTTATTCTGTTGTTTGATATTAGTTTACAGTAAGTCAGCGAGGAAATAGAAAAAATGCCAAGTTTTAGCCGTGTTATTTTGGTTGGTAATCTAACCCGTGATCCTGAATTGCGTCATATTGCAACGGGTACGGCGGTAACTGATATTGGTCTGGCAATAAATGATCGGCGCAAGTTACCGTCCGGCGAATGGGTGGAAGATGTTACATTTGTAGATATAACTCTTTGGGGACGAACTGCAGAAGTGGTTTGTCAGTATCTTACCAAAGGGGCGCCGCTTTTGGTTGAGGGGCGTTTGAAACTTGATTCGTGGGAAGCGGATGGGCAAAAACGTTCTAAGTTAAAAGTAGTTGGTGAGCGGATTGAGTTTCTTAACTCTGGAGGTAGTGGAGCTAGTGCAAATTTGAGTTCCGGTAGTGCTGCAAATTCTTCGCCAAGCCGTCCGGTTTCACGACTATCAACTTCGCCTGAACAAGATTATTACGAACCGCCCACAGATGACGTACCATTTTAAGTTATTCACACTTTAATTTCTATAATAAGTGCGGACTTGCCTGTTGGAAGTTCGTTTATACTGCTCGTGCTGTAATTTGCGCGGCTCAAGAGCGTGAAAGCCTGCTTTCCGATAGGTAAGCAGGCGAAGGTAAAGGAAATTTAAAGTGGGAACAGTTTAAATGTTTTGTGTTGCTGGATTTTAAAGTGTGATTGATACGGCATAATTTGTAAGTTGTGTCCAATTTGGAATTTTGGAAAAATTTCTTTTGATTTCAGAAACAACCGATTAAAAATAGAAGTTGTTGCAACAAGTATGGATAATGCGGTTACGGTATTTTGTTTTGTTCCTGCTTGCCATATTGTTTCGCAACTCAAAAACAATAGACCTTTTCGCTAACCTGTAGGAGACCACCCCTGACCCCTCCGAAGGGGGGGAATAATTCGCCTCCCTCGTAGGCGTATTCTTATTCCCCTCATTCGGAGGGGTTAGGGGTGGTCTCGGAGGAGTTAAAGGCGGTTTTTCGTTGTAGGTTTTTTGTTGCGTTGATGTATTTTTAGGTTAGAGAAAAGGTCTAATATAGTTACATTAATTTAACATTTTTAGAAATTTGAGGATAAAATGATAGTTGTTAGAAACAAGCATGCTCGCAATAGGTTTCGGGCAAGTAAACGGTTTCCGCTTGGCGAGTCCGGCGGAGTGCAACTCCTTTTAACGCAGACAATTGATCCGCTTGGCAAACAAGGTGATATTGTCGAAGTAAAGCCGGGTTACGCGAATAATTATTTGGTTCCGCAAGGATTGGCTGTGATAGCGACGGATCATCATAAACGGATGGTATTAAAACATCGTGCGAAGTTAGCGGAAATTCAGAAAAAGCGGCTTGCCGGTCTCAATGCGTTAGCGGATGAGATACGGGGCAAATCAATTTCGATAGAAGCCAAAGCTTCGGCGGAAGGTCATTTATTTGGTTCGGTTGGACCGGCGGATATTGTGAAGGCGTTGCGGGCGGAAGGTATTGTGTTGACGCAGGATCAGGTTCGTTTATCAGGACCGATCAAGGAACTTGCGTTGTACACGGTAAAGATTTATCTGGGGCATGGTGTTGAGAGCGAGTTAAAGGTGTGGGTTGTTCCGACGGTCTCGGAGAAATAAAAATTGGTAACTATTCAGCCGCAAGATTCATGCAACCCATAAACAATATACAGCTCGTACTATAAATCGCGTGAATCAGGAGCGTGAAAGCCTGCTTGCCGATAGGTAAGCAGGCGAAGGCAAAGAAAAATTCAGTTGAGAACAGTTTAAAAGCAACACGCGATATTATCTAGTTGTCCCTGAAAAAGTCATTTTGTGCTATAAATTCTGGGCTTATCTGCTTGCAATTTAGAGTTATAATTTGCAATATAGTTATTGTTTTATCCGAGATTTTCCTTAAAACCTTGCAAATATTAGGCCTTTTCTCTAACCTAAAAATACATCAACGCAACAAAAAACCTACAACGAAAAACCGCCTTTAACTCCTCCGAGACCACCCCTAACCCCTCCGAAGGAGGGGAATAAGAATACGCCTCC
>JAITDV010000058.1 GCA_031282385.1 Planctomycetaceae bacterium
TTTAAGGAAAATCTCGGATAAAACAATAACTATATTGCAAATTATAACTCTAAATTGCAACCAGATAAGCCCAGAATTTATAGCACCAAATGACTTTTTCAGGGACAACTATTTATAAACCGGCACGGCAGACGGTAACGTAACAAAACGCAGTAACCGATTTGTTATTAATATTTTCCCAGTTGTGTTGTTTTCGGACAACTTCACTTGAATGCAAGATTCAAGTACAACGATGCGTAACATAGCCAAATATACAAGGAAATTTTATTCGGCAGAAAAGATGGTTTTAAACTGTTCACACTTTAAATTTCGTTTACCTTCGCCTGCTTACTCACCGAAAAGCAGGCTTTTACGCTCTTGAGTCACGCAATTTATAGGGCGAACAGTTTAGAATTTCTCTATATGTATTTCTATTTGTCCGATAGTTTTGAGAATTGATCGGCATATTGCGGCAATTGAATCGTTTTTCAGTGAATCATCTGTGATTTTTATTCTGGCGGCATCCGCACCGCCAAAACCAAATGCCGCATCAAGCGGTCGCCAGATTCCCGCAACATATACTTCATTCCACAAATGAAAAACCATTATTACGTCTTGCGATTCTTTTTTATCTTTTTGATTTGCATAAACGAATCCGAGAACTACTCTTGACGGAATTCCTTTTTTTCTGCAAAGTGCCGTCAACAAAACCGCTTGTTCCGTACAATCCCCGCAACCCGACTGCAAAACATCAGACGACGACGCAAATCCCAACCTAAACGAAATCAATCGTATCCGCTGCGAAACCAACTTCTCCAACTCAACCGCAGTTTGCCAAACTGTCAACTTGTCCGACTCTATCGAATCCGCCAGTTTCTGCAAATCAGGATCATCAAGATTAATCAATCCGCTTGACATAAGATATTCATCAAATTGTTTTGAATCGTCTGCTGTATTCGTTGTGTTATTATTTGTAATTTCATATTCTTTGTTACCATATTGGGTCGGGTCTTCATTGATAGAACTCCAAACCGTAATAACAGCACGTTGCGGATGAATTATTTTAACTTTTTGAAAAGGCGAATCGACAAATGTATCTTTGATATCAAGCGAATTATTTTTGATAGATTTTATCTTAACAGAAAATGAAATCGGCGTTAATTCCCGCGGCAAAGTAATCGGCGTATGCAATTGTACTTCCCCGATGTCGCCGTATTCGACGTGATTGTTTGCGGTAAGAATGGCGGTTGCGTGTCTTTTTGAAGTGCGCAATGTTGATATGATTCTGTCTCCGAATTCGATTTCGGTATAGATTATATTACCGTTGCGGTCTACACTATAACGACCCTCAAAAATCACTTTATCGGCAACATAACTCCGCACAAAAATATCTAATAATTTTCTACCATTACATTGATTTGAAACTTTTATTTCTGTTGCTTTCAATTTTGTTTCGATTATTTGAGATTGGCTCGGATCAAAATAAGTCATCTTACGTTCATCGCCAATTTGCATTGGTTTTTCTAGCAGTGATCTTATTACCGCGTCTGCTCCGGCAACTTTATTCCACGCAATTGAATTTTTGGTTTCGCCGTTTGAAATCATTAACTTGTCATCCTGTACTTGAAAATTTGTTTCAATTGGGTTTAATCCTACTTTCATCATTGACTTGCCCGCCACAAAAAAACCATCCGCATCCGATTCAGAAACCGATGTCATCGCAACATCAAACCGCTCTCCGCGCCGTAACAAAAGCAATCGGCTTTGTTGTTGGAAATATTTGTTACGAATAATCGTTTTTTGAAACCCGATTTGTTTCCCGCCATCAGATACAACTTCCCAATATTCGCCGCCATCCCGCAACACATTGTCCGTTACAACTACATCCGCAACCGGCATCATTAACTGCGAAACAAAATCATCAACAAAACGCGGAATGCCAAAAATATAAAACAACACACACAACGTTACACTCAAAAGAAAAAACAATAAAATAAATAATCTATTCAACATTTTCACATACAACTCGGTTAAGTATTTTTCAAACACGAACAAATTTTGATTTTGAGATTTGTGTTATTGATAATGCAGCATTCGGAAATGATACCGAATTTTTCTCTTCCAAAAATTTTCCAGTATCCTTTGACTGGAGTTTTCTACCGCCGTGATTCCCTCAAACTTGCAGTCAACCGTTATAAACGTTTTTTTAATTTCCGCAACCTTTCTACAGTTGCCGAAAACGATTTTCTGCCTTTCACTATACTGTTCGTACTATAAATTGCGTGTCTCAAGAGCGTAAAAACCTCCTTCCAAAATGTAAGCCGGCAGCGGCAAAGGAAATTTAAAGTGTGAATAGTTTACATATCTCAATGTAATCAGAAAATCTATCCAATCACAAATCTCCGAAAAATTATAAACCTACTCAAAACAACTATTGAATAATTACCAATTTTTTTCTTGCCGGTCTTTTATGTTTTTTTGAGTTAGGGTAGAATGTGTCGCTTGTCAGTTTGCCCACGTCGGTAAACTTAATCAACAAACCTATAACTTAAAACAAACATTAAACAAATAAATTCAAAATGTACCTTACAAACGAACAAAAAAATATCGGCAAAGAAAATTTCTTTGCAACCATCGGTAGCGAATTTCTACAACGAAAACTACTCAAAGAAATCAACTCAAAAGAATTAAAATCCGGTAAAGGACTCGGCGCAAAATTCTTTGGATACAGCACCATCCAAAAACCAGTCAGAGTCGCTATCCTAGGTACCGGAGACGAAGGCGGTATCCTCATCGGCGCAATAAACCCCGCTTACGTCAAAGTTGTTGCAATCGCCGACGTTAGACCTTTTAACCAATATCGCGCCTTTCACGGAGACGAATCCAGTGCCAATGCCCGCGCACGTACTGGCTTGATCAAAAAATACGGTTGGAAAGATGAAACGGAAGCCCGCTCAAACGTCCGCGTTTACGGCGACTACAAAGAACTACTCGAACAAGAAAAAAATATCACCGACTCGGAGTCGTCAATCGAAGCTGTTATAATCGGTCTCCCATTATTCCTACACGCCCCCGCCGCCATCGCCGCAATGAAACAAGGTTATCACGTCCTTACTGAAAAACTCATGGCTCATACCGTCGCAAATTGCAAAGAAATCGCACGCGCCGCCACACTCTATAAAAAACATTGCGCCACCGGACACCAAAGACATTACAACATCCTCTACGACTTAATTGTAAAAATTCTACAAAGCGGCGCCGCCGGAAATATTCACTATATTGCCGCTCAATGGCACCGAAATAATAAACCCGGCGCCGATAGCTGGAAACAACCCATTCCCATCGAAATCAAACCAAACGATGGCTCCTTGACCGGTAAACTCGAAGACCTGTTGCAACGCCAAGAAGCAAAACTAAAAAAAGGCGGTCTAAAACCAAACGAAAAATCCCTACTCGAAAAACAAATCGCTCAAACAAAAGCTCAAATCGCAGATAAAATTCTAGTTGCCGGCGGTGAATATAACGGTTTCAAATTCAAATCCGCCGAACAATACGGTTACAAAAACGAACAACTAAAAATCGATGACTCAAATAATCCCTACGATAGACCCGCCGCCGAAGAACTCATCCGTTGGAGACTCTTTGACAGAACCAGCGCAGGCTTGATGGCAGAACTCGGCTCACACCAACTCGACGCCGCAAGCATATTCATCGCCGCAATGCACGGCGGCAAAAAACAACACCCCTTGTCCGTCTCCGCCACCGCTACCAGAACAATTTTTCCTCAAAGCCTAAATGATTCTCCTATTGACCGTGATGTCGATGACCATGTTCATTGCGTTTACGACTACGCCGCGCCAAATTACAACCAAAACGATGAACTCGGTAAACAACGGAAAATCACTGTTGCCTATTCATCAATCAACGGAAACGGCTTCGGTGGATACGGCGAAACCATACTAGGAACAAAAGCTACCATCGTTATTGAAAGCGAAAAAGAAGCTATGTTTTACGACCGCGCCGAAGTAAACCACAAAACAAAAATCACCGTAGAAGGCGCCGGAGATAAAAAACAACTAAAAGTTACGCGACCTGCCGACGGTCAAGAAGGCGACCCACTTTCTACCGCTATTGCACTACAAGCTACTTTCGGTGATATAAGCAGAGGATATTGTGAAGAAATCGAACATTGGGCTTTTTGCATCAGAAATAACCCCGACGCAGACCCAAAAAAAGAAATTGAATTAGACGAACCCGAAAAAAGAAAAGTTAAACTAATACCAAAATGCCACCCAGAAGTCGCTATGGGAGACGCTATCATCGCCCTAACAACAAATATTGCTGCAAAACTAGGAAAAACTATTGAATTCGAAGAAGCTTGGTTCAACCCAAATAACAACGAAACTCCAGAAGCAAAATACCTGGCAGAAAATAACCCAGAATTAAAAAATTTCTACACCCCAGATATAAATAAATATTAAAGTACCCCAACCAAAAATTGACATTAATTGACCGAATTCAAATTCAGTCAACTAATGTCAATTTAAATCAAAAAATCCACAAATATCAATTCTGAATTCTGGTCTTGTCAATTTTCTTCTGAAAAGTCTCTATCGTCGGACAAACTTCAACATAATCCAATAATTCCCGTAACACTCTCAAATCATCAATTTGTTGAAGTTTCTCTAACATCTCCCCCGAAACCTTGCCAAATCAATGACGCAAAAATCCCAATATCGTCTGACACAAGTCTCATGCGCCTCTCGAAAATACTCCCGCTTCTCAGCTTCAGCTTTTTGTATTTTGGCTAACATTTTATCGTATAGACAAACGGGCATTTTTATACCTCCTTTCTCTTCTGTATATTTTCTAATTTTTTCACAAATCGTTTTGGTTAATTTAGGTGTATTGAAATAGCCATAGTTCAATATATCAACCAATAATTCTTGCATTACAGGATAATGTATCTCTGGTAACATCTTGTCAACTATCTGCCCCTTTACGTTTTACAGCGTAGGAAACTGATTTGAGCATTGACACCCAAATATTAACAATATAAACAACCATTTGCAACATCGTCCAAAAATGATTTTGCGCCTTGAGCTCTATCAGTACCGAGACAACTACTATGGGATTGGTTCTAAAGTCAGACTGTTTGGCTTTATTTCTGGTATTTTTGTGTTACCGTCAATCGTTTGAACCTTTGGCGGATCACCGGCTTTTACCGTAAAATCATAACGAAAATACTCCGTCATAAGCAAAATCACGCCTACCGATAAAAAAATTATTCCTCCTCCAAGCATCACTCTAAAAACATTGTTCCTATCTTTCATATCACGTTTATCGCCATCTGTTCCTCTGTTAAAAAACATCCAAGCAGGAACCAAAAGACCCAAAAAACCAAACAAATTCATCAACACAACATACCAAACCAAAGTATTAAAACCAATTCCAACAGGTCGCCCATATATCCCCTTAATATTCATAAAACATAACCACAACAAAAAAATAAAAAAAACTACCGCACATATCATTCCCTCTACTCCTACCGGCTTGCTCCCTATAACAAAAGATAATAAACGACGCCATAAAAAAACTCTCTTCTTTTTTTCCCCTCTTGCAGTTTCCAACGAAATTCCAGCAGAATCCAAATCAATCGGCGGTTCAACTGGAGAAATTTCTGAATCAACCAAAAACGGTAACTTTGGACTCAATTCTAATTCAGAATTAAATTCAAACGACTCGTCAAAATCTATAGATGGTTCTTGAGAAACCTCATGTTCCGATTCCAATACATCCGTTAAGTTAATAGAGTCTCCAATAGACTCTACCGAATCAATAAATTCATTTGAGGAAGTTTCAGGAATTGTTGCTTCTAAATCTACAGCAGTTGCCTCCGAACTTGGAGCTAAATCATCCGATAAATTCTTTTCCAAATTATTATTCTCATTGTCATCTCCGAAAAAAGTAATAAAATCTATTTCCTCATCATTTTTGTCTTGATAAATATTGTCATCTTGAGACACTGGAGTTCTCCTTCAATATGAAAAAAATTAGTAACTATTCAGTCTTGTGTTTTTTTATCTGCAACTATTCTGCCCCAAAGACCAATGAACCCGCGCTGGACAACATAATTTTCCAAACGGTCCTGATATTGCAGCCTATAACCCTATTTATCAAAATTTATCAAATTTCCATTATTAGCCGACAATTTCGTTAATATACGCTCTTATTCCATTATTTTTACGGGTGACAATTTGGGTAGATGTTATTAAAAAAATAATGGCATAAGGGCGCGTTAGGGGAAATTGATTGCTACTAAATTGCTATTAAGGGGACTTGGATAAATAAGGGTTGTTTACTTTAGATCGCTACATTTCCGCCGACTTCGTCCCTGTTACCCTAACCTACAAAAATTGAATTGCAGGAATCCCGCAACTGAATAGTTGCAAAAATTAAACTACATCTCTCCCTCAATTCACTGAATGTTTTATATCTTGGAGAGCTTGGACAACGCGGAAAGTTTAAACTGTTCACACTTTAAGTTTTGTTTACTATTGTCTGTTGAACTATGAAAACAGGCATTTACGTTCTTTAGTCTCGCATATAGTGCGCTCAGTTTACCAATTTGCCATCATCAACCTGGTGGAATTTTTCATTTTACATCTCAATCACTTAATGCCCCAAAATATAAAACTATCAAGAAATTTACGCCGCCCAACCAAAATCAACAACACCCTTCGCCCCTATCGACAAATAATAATGAAAAATTTACATTTTTGTAACCATTCTGCATAATTTCCGTTTTTTGCAATAGTGCTCATGTTTGTCAAGTCCTCAAAGTCTATCTGTTGTTGACACCTTTTAAACAATTCACACTTTAAATTTTCTTTGCTGCCGCCTGATTACCTGTCGGAGAGCAGGTTTTAAACTGTTCATACTTTAAATTTCTTTACCGCCGCCTGCTTACCTATCGGAAAGCAGGCTTTTACGCTCTTGAGTCATGAGATTTATAGTACGAACAGTATACGCCCTTGAGTCACGCAATTTATGGTACGAACAGCATACAAAAGGAAAAACTGAAATTTGTAACTAGTTGTCCCTGAAAAAGTCTTTTTGTTGGTTTAATGGTAGCCAACTTGTTCGTGGCGAGTTCGTTTGAGCATCTGAAAGAGGACTCCTTGTCAATTAATTTTGATAATATTTGCAAGGTTTTAAGGAAAATCTCGGATAAAACAATAACTACATTGCAAATTATAACACTCAATTACAACCTGATAAGCCCAGAATTTATAGCACCAAATGACTTTTCCAGGGACAACTAACTACTATGGGGAATGTATGAGATTTCTGTAAAACCGGGAATAATCGACGCGGATACTGTTGAAATGATACCACCGAGTTAACAAGTAGGAAATCCCCTATTGTCAAAATTAATTCTTATAATAAGATAAACAGAAAGAGAGTTTGTCTTCTCAAAAGTTTTTAAGAGACAGCTTGAATAATTTTGATTTAAGGCAACTTCTAAAAACCTATTTTTGACGGAATTATCGGAATTTTCAGGATATACAAATTTAGACAATAAATTTATTTTATCCACGAATTGACACGAATTTACTAAATGAAAAAAAATCTTTCTATTTTTGTTACAATAATTTTTATTGCGGTGTTAGCATTGACAGGATATGCTTTTTACCATCAATTTCTTCGTCCTATGCGTATTGCTATTGTTGCCGAATACGATAGTGAATGGGTTGCTTATCAAGAAGCGGTTAAAGATACCAATTTTGCGGTACATCGTTACAAAAAAGAAGAAATTGTGAATGCACCTTTCGAGAATTATGATCTTGTTATGCTTCGCGGCATGGGTTGGCAACCTACGGACGCTGAAATAGAAAATGTTAAAAAAGCCGCACAATTCGGCGTTTGGATTCAAGTTTCAGCTGCCACACGAAAATCTACCGAAGAACTCAATAATATTCCTAAAGAAATTTCACGTAAATTTTCTGAATACGTTTCTGCCGGCGGTTCCGAAAATCTAGGTAACGGACTACGTTATCTGGCACGCGAGCTCAAAGGTTACAACGCCAATATTCCAGCCCCAAAACAACGCCCACAACACGGTTTCTTTCACCGCGACGGCAACCTCTACGAAACATTGGAAAAATACGACGCCTATCTTGACGTAACTTATCCCAAATTACCTCGAGATGCTCCTCGTGTTGTTATCACCGGTGCTTTTGTCAATTTTTACAACAGCCTTGAACGCGGAGCAATTGACATGATCAATAAACGTTTAGCCGAATCTGGTTGCCGTGTTTACTCTATTACTGGAATGAGGAACTCCAAAAATCAACTCGAAAAAATTAAACCTGACATAATATTGTTCACCCCAATGGGAAGCTTAATTGGAAACGAAACCGTAAAATTTTTGACTGAACAAAATATACCCTGTATTGCAATGGTAAACATAATGGAAACTAAAACGAATTGGCTAAATGAGCCGTCAGCGATGTCAAGTGGATTCACCGGTCAATCAATAGTAATGCCCGAACTCGACGGTTTAATTGAACCGATTGCAATTGCTGCGCGATCAGTCAATGATAATGGTTTGTCTGTTCGTATGCCGATTGAGGAAAGAGTTGAAATGTTAGTCAAAAGGGTAAACCGTTGGATTACGCTTAAACGAAAACCCAATGCGGATAAACGTGTTGTTATAGTTTATTACAAAGCGCCTGGGCATTCGCCTCTTGGTGCTGCTGGTATGGAAACTATTGATTCTTTGTTCAATGTTCTCAAAAGAATGCAAGATGAAGGTTACTATTTGGGAGACCGTCTTCCTGCGGACTCAAAAGGGCTTGCGGATTTGATTCAACGGGAAGGTTGTACTATCGGCGGTTGGGCGCAAGGGACTTGGGAGAAATTTCTACAAGAAGGCGATCCCGTTTACATCTCCGCAGAAGAATACGCAACTTGGCTACAAAAAGATTTGCCCGAACCAAACCGCAAGGCATTGATCCGCGTTTGGGGCAACATACCCGGTAAACAAAATACAATTCAGAAAGACGGTAAACCATATTTGATAGTAACTCGTGTAAAATTAGGTAATGTTGCATTGATGCCGCTTCCTTCTGTTGCAATTATTTCAGGCGAGTCCGGTGAATCTACATCCAATTCTTCATTGCAAATTGATACCAATAACGCCGGACGCGCGTCTAGCCAGAATATAGTTGTCAAAGAAAACGAAGGTGTAGTTACTGATGAGATGTCCGCTGTTCATGGTACTGATCAACCGCCGCCGCATTCTTATCTTGGAGCGTATTTGTGGATTCGCAACGGTTTTCGGGCAGACGTAATGGTACACTTCGGGACACACGGCTCAATGGAGTTTACAAAGGGTAAATCAATTGCGCTCAGTGATTATTGTTATCCAACAATATTAACTGGTGATATGCCGCATATCTATCCATACATAATCAACAATATCGGTGAAGCATTGATCGCTAAAAGGCGTGCCAGCGCCGTAACAATTTCGCATCTCACGCCGCCTTTCACCAAAGCCGAATTATACGGCGATATTGGTCAAATTAGTGATAAAATTCACGATTATAAGACTGTTGAGGGAGACTCGCTCAAGAACGAAATTGTTAAATCGTTGACTGAACTTGTCCGCAAGAATGACATGTTCAAGGAAATTGGTCTGAAAGAAAATCCAGCAGACAACTATTTATTGACCTCCAAAGATATTGAACAACTTGATGAATATGTTGATCATCTTGCTGATGTAAATATTCAAGATGGTTTGCATGTTATTGGTCGTACTTGGACTGACGAGCAAATTGCAGATACTGTTGTTGCGATGCTTGGGGAACCTGGTATCGAAAAGATTGTAAAGATACGCGAATCGAAAAGAATTGAAGATTTACCTGACGAGAACTCTAAAGCAATAAAATATTTTATTCGAGGAGTTCTTGCGGGCAAAATAAAATACGACGAATCTGAAATACCGGAATCCGACAAGACTAACAAGACTACCAACAAAAAAGATCAACCCCAAAAATCTCCCGATACCAATTTGAACAATCCGGCGAAATCAAACAACAACTCAAAACCGGTTACTTCACCAAATGATAAAAATGATTTGCCCAACCCAAATGAAAATTTATCTCAAGGAACTAAATCTGAAACTGATATTCGCCAAACGACACAAAAACCAACTTCGCCGATTCCGCAAAAAACACCACCGACAATGAGAATGGAGAACAGGAACAGCACAGAAATAAACGGCAGCGCTGGAATGAATGGCAGCGCGGAAATGGGGAACGGCGTTGGAATGAGTGGTGTTGGTGGTGAAATGGGCGGCGACAGGCGTGGTGAAGGAGTGATGGGCGGCAGGCAATCGCGTTGGGGAGAGATTACGGGAGCACCGAAAAAGCGTGAGGAATCTTCAAATCCATATATTGCGTTGATAGACGCGAGTTTATTTCACGCGAACAATCTTGCGGAATCTACGGAGAATGAATTGTATCGATTTATTATTGGTTTGGGAGGCGGTTATGTTCCTCCATCTTCCGGCGGCGATGTGATATTCAATCCTGATTCTGCACCGACGGGACGCAATATTGCTTCTGTAAATTTGGAGCAAACTCCTACGGTTGAATCTTACAAGGTTGGTGTCAAATTGACGGAAAAGGTACTGTCTGATTTTTGCGGGCAAAATTCAGGGCGTTATCCGCGTCGTATAGCTTGTACGTTTTGGGGCGGTGAATATATACGTACTCGTGGGGTTGTTTTGGCTCAAGCGTTGTATTTGATGGGGTTGAGACCGCGTCGGGACAGTCGGAATATTGTTTTTGATGTTGAGTTGATACCTTCGGAGGAGTTGGGACGTCCTAGAATTGATATAGTTGTGCAAACGTCTGGGCAATTCCGCGATGCTGCAATTGGTAGAATTGAGTTGTTAGATAAAGCGGTACGAATGGTAGCCGAGTTACCGGACGAAAAATATCCGAATTTTGTCAAGGAGAACTCACGGCAAACAGAGGAAGACTTAAAACTTGACGGAATTGCGCCGGCGGAGGCTCGTGAATATTCGACGGCGCGTATTTTTGGTTCTCCCAATGGTGATTACGGAACGGGCATTCAGGGTATGGTTAGCAATTCTGGAACGGATTCAGAAGAACGTATTGCGGACAGGTATATTCGTAACATGGGCGGCATGTATCGCAACGGCAAAGTTTGGGGCGTACCTGTTCGTGGTTTATTTGAGTCTCAGCTCAAAGGCACGGAAGTTATGCTTCAATCAATGTCTTCTAATACCTGGGGACCGTTGACGCTTGATCATGTTTACGAGTTTAATACATTGGCGTTGGCAATTCGGCAGAGGACTGGGGTTGATCCTAATATTTGGTTTAGCGACATGCGCAACCCGACGTCAGCACGCGCCGTAACTGCGGTTCAAGCTATACGCGAGGAAGCAAGATCATCTATTTGGAATCCAAAATACATAGCCGGATTGCAACGTGAAGGGGCGGGCGGAGCAGCTAATCTTGTGGAGCCGATGCGAAATATGCGGGGTTGGAATGTTGTTCAACCGGCATCAATTGATCAATCTTTGTGGAACGAGATGTATTCAGTTTATATTGAGGACAAGCATGGATTAAAATTGCAGGAGTATTTTGAGACAAAAAATCCTTATGCGTTGCAAGACATGACGGCGGTACTTTTAGACGTTATACGCAAGGGAATGTGGCAAGCGGATGAGGCAACAGTTAAGAAATTAGCGGAGTTGCATGTTGCAATGGTGTCGAAACATGGTGCGGGTTGTTCGGGCGATACTTGTGGAGACAAGCAACTCCACGAGTTTATTGGGGACATTTTGAGCGGAATTCCTGCAAGCTATGAATCCGCGTTGAATCAAGTGTTGCAAGCTCGCGGTGGCAAAAAGCCTGATGTTGAAGGAATGCAGCTTGAAGAAAAAATAGATTTGCTGAAACAAAATAACAAGGAAATATTAACCTCTGCGCCATTTTTTGTTTCGGTAATAGTATTTGGGATGTCGTTAATCATGTTCTGCGGTTTCACCAGAGGTTGGGCAACAAGATACAGAAACAAAATTCGCGGGCAAAAAAATATTTTGTCATAAAAACCACCTTCCAATAACCAATACAATAAAAAAACTTGGCTGAATAGTTACATTTTATTTATTATTTTTTTGGTAATTTAGTCGGATTGCTATGAAATTTTTTATTTGTTATACTGCTCGTACTATAAATTTCGGGACTCAAAAGCGTAAAAGCCTGCTTTCCGATAGTTAAGCAGGCGGCGGTAAAGGAAAATTCAAGTATGAACAGTTTACAATTATCTGGTTCGTGTTTGGTTGTGGAATTTGTTTTTGGGAGATTTCGTTGACTTTGTAAGTTGATGAAGTTTGGATGAAGTTTGTCTAAAATTAAAAGATGGAGGTTTTTTGAAAATGTTACGAGTTGGAATTCATGGTCTTGGTTTTATGGGAATGATGCACTATTTATCGTATCAACAAATCGACAATGTAAAAGTTGTCGCGATATGTGAAGTCAGTGAAGAACGGCGTCAAGGAGATTGGCGATCAATCAAAGGTAACTTCGGACCACAAGGAACTCAAATGGACTTGACCGGTGTTTCCACGTTTGCGGAATCGGCGGATTTTCTCAAGGATTCGGCAATTGATTTGGTTGATATATGTCTTCCGCCTGGGGCGCATTCGATTGCGGCAGAGGAGGCGTTGGCGGCGGGCAAGCATGTAGTTTGCGAAAAGCCAATTGCGCTTACGATTGACAATGCAGACAAAATGGTTAGTGCAGCGGAACACAATAATAAATTGTTTATGGTTGCTCAAGTGTTACCATTTTTTCCGGCGTATAGATTTGTTTATGATTCGTTGCGATCCGGTTGTTTTGGACGTTTATTGGGCGGTCATTTTGATCGTGTGATTTCGGATCCGGTTTGGTTAAAGAATTTTTATGATATGAATGCGGTTGGGGGACCGCTTCTTGACTTACATATTCATGATGCACATTTTATCCGGCTTTTGTTTGGGTTGCCTGATGTTGTGCGGAGTGTGGGCAGGTTGCGGGGCGATGTGCCGGAATATTTCAACACTCAATTTATCTACGAAAACCAAGACATCGTCGTAACCTCAACAAGTGGCGCAATCAAACAACAAGGTCGCCCATTCATGGCTCATTACGAAGTACATTTTGAACAAGCAACATTGGTACTTGACGGTGCAATTCCGACAATATTGACTGCGGATGGTAAAGTTGAAAAGGCGAAAATACCTGAATTGGACGAGGTTGGAATTTTCACCAATGAATTACGTGAAGTAACGGATTCGGTCAAAAATAACCGCATTTCACCAATTCTAGGAAGCCAACTAGCCCGCGACGCATTGCTAATTGCACTCAAAGAACGTGAATCAATCATACAAAAAAAACCTGTAAAAATTAGCTGATTATATCTGCACGTATTATAAATTGCGGCGTGACTCAAGAGCGTAAAATCCTGCTTTACAATAGGTAAGCAGGCAGCGGTGAATAAGAATTAAAGTACGATCAGTTTAAAATGTTGTAAACATTGTAATATTTCTGTGGAATTTGTCGTAACTATTCAGTCGGCAGCTCTACGCAAAAAACTTATCGCAGGTAACAACGCAGCGTAGAGCAGCAACCGCTTAAAAATACGACTGAATAGTCACTAAAAATTAAATTAATCACGTATTGAATCTATGAATTTAACATCGGATCAAATTAAAGCATTGGCTCCTGACGCCGCGTCTTTTGGAGCTGGTCAAAGTTTGTCATTGTCTGGACAATGGAAAAATTGCGGACAATCCGATAATGCTATCTGGGGCGAATGTCAAGGTAGCGGAAAATTGCCGTATCAAATTCGAATTGACCAACGCGAATTCGCATTCCGTTGTTCTTGCCCAAGCCGCAAACTTCCTTGTAAACATGTTCTCGGCTTATTACTTCTTGCAGCTAATAATTCTGTTGTTGTCCCCCAATCTGCCGAACCGGATTTGATAACTCAATGGCTTGCCGAACGCGATAACAGAGCGCAAAAAAAATCCACAGATAAAACCGAAACCAATAACACTCCCAAAAAAATTGATGAAAAAGCACAATTAAAACGGATTACAGAACGTCAAAACCGTGTTGTTGCCGGAATTGAACAACTCGAAAATTGGTTGTGTGATCTTGTTCGTATGGGAATTGCAGATATTGACCGTAAACCTCTCTTGTTTTGGGACAATCAATCCAAACGACTTATCGACTCACAAGCTCCAGGTCTTGCCTCAAAAATTCAACGAATCAGTGAACTTGTCGGAGTTGGCGAAGGTTGGCACGAATGCGTTTTGGGCGAGTTGGGCAAACTTGCCCTGCTTCTCAAAGCATTCCGAAAAATTGACAGACTAGATAAAAATCTACAAGACGAAATCAGGCAACAAATCGGTTGGACTGTAGATCAAAAAGCATTGGCAGAATCAGGCGAAAAAATACAAGACCATTGGCTGCTGCTCGGTCAATCATACGAACTCAATACCAAAATCCAAACACAACGAAATTGGTTCTACGGTGTCCAATCAAAACGATTTCTTCTCTATCTCCAATTCGCAGTCGGTAAAAACGCCGCAACAACAAATATAACTGGTTTCACCGAAACTCATATTGCAGGATCAATTGTTGATGCAGAGGCTGTCTTTTGGTCAGGTTCAAGCAGATTGCGCGGAAAATTTCTCGACTCTAAATCAATCATCTTGCCAAACGAACAACAAAAAATAGAATCCGCAAATGAATTTTTTGTAACAAATAATAACACAACATCAATCACAACCTTTCTAAATCACCAAGCCGAACAATTATCTTTGCAACCTTGGATTGATATTTTTCCGGCGTGGTTAAACGGAGTTGTCATCCATCCGCCGCAAACTCCAAAAAACAACTGGACAATCCAAAATGAAAATTTTATCCTACCGCTTGTTACCGGTGAATATTGGAAAATGCTTGCAATTTCATACGGTAAACCGGTAAAATTTTTCGGTGAATGGGACGGACACAGACTAAAACCTCTATCAATTGCCACCCAAAATAATTTCTACCCTATCAACTTTTGATCTTTTTTGTAACAATTCTGTTAAAGGAAAGGTTAGAGTGAAGAGGCAAGAAAACAATTCCAAAAACATAACCTCTTTTGAATTCGTTGACTTATACTGGTTTTTGGGCAATTTTTTTACATTCAATTGAATAGTTACATTTTTATTCTTTTTTATTTTCTCTTTTGACAATTTCTCTCAACAACGCTTCAACCGAATCTGCAACACATATCTCAACAAAATAACCAACACAAAACCCTAATACCGTATAAACCAAAAACGCAATACACGCATTGACCAAAATATCATTTGTTTCCTTGCCCTGAACCAAACCTAGTAATATCATTGTCATCATCACCACAATTCCCGCAAACGCCGCAAAAATCCGACCAAGACTGCGCCCCCGCGGCGCAACATACCGCTTTTTCTCCTTCCGCTCGCGACGCTCAATCTCCTGACGTTCACGATACAACCACAACTCCAAAAGACGCGGTTCAATATTTTCAGGAATTTCCACCGCAGAAAATTGTTCCCGCATTTCATCCGCCGTCTCAACTAAATCATTTTCTTGATTAACCGATATATCTGAATCTGTTGACATCTAAAAAACCTCAAATTTATAAAATCAATAGATAAACCGTAACAACTCATTTGATTGTATGTCAAGTTGCGAAAATTTCTCAAGTTCACGAACCGGCAAGATAGGCGGCAAAATAATAACACAATAAACTGTTCTCACTTTAATTTCCTTTGCCGCAACCCGCTTTCCGATAAGTAAACAGGCGGAGGTACACGAAATTTAAGATGTGAACAGTTTGAAACCGGCTTGCCAATAAAGTAAGCCCGTACACTGTAACAAAATTTAAAATATGAATAGCAAAATAGTTTTCCGAAATTCAAAATATATCAATCATATCGGTTAAAACGATTATGCAGGTTTAAAATTTTTTCAACATGATTTGACTCGTGTTATTTTGAATTATGTTCGGAGGCTCTTGTCCGGTGTCCCTTGACGAAATTGCGGAAGCGTGTATCATACTTGTCCCTTTTGTTGAACAGATAAAATTTTGGCTGTATGTTGAACTGTTTGCACTTTATTTTTCTTTTTTTAAGATAGCGTTCAAGTTTGTTATGTTCACAAAGTTCCTTTTAACACTGACGTCCAATACAAAAAATTTAAAGTGTAAAATGGAACACAGTTTTTAAGAGAAATTAGGAGATTGTAGCTCAGTTGGTAGAGCAACGGACTTTTAATCCGTAGGTCTCGGGTTCGAGCCCCGACAATCTCAATCTATCAAAAAAGCCAACCCAATTATATGTTTGCGGGAATTTTTTAAAACTTTCAAAATACTTACTTACGGCTTGCGGTAGTTTTCCAATTGGAATTGATTGAGGATATTTGTTCTATTATTTAATTGTAATTACACTGAAAATTTACGAAATAAAGATAATTTAAGTACAAATAATCTTGAAATCAAATTTGTGTTTAGGCAAAATGTGTTATTTAGAGTTGCAAAAGCATTCAAGTAATAATGTAACTCAAAACCAAACTAACTTGTGGAGAACCTGTTGTGGGAACAAAAAAAACAGGAAAAGGAAGACGTAAAATCGGACGAAAAAAACGGAGAATGCGGTCAAGGATCAGACACCGTAAAAAATAGCAATAGATATTTCAATATCGGTCTGTGTGTCCGTAGTATAAAGAGGTTGCCTTGAAAATATTTTTTGCAATATTTTTCGGGACAAATTCTGTGGTACATAGTTCGTGTGAATTGTCTCAACAAAAAAACAACAAAAATGAAACGTAAAAGTCTAATTGTACTCGGAATCAACTTTCTGACGGTGATTTTTTTGGCAGTTACTGTAAATTTATTTGCAGACGATACGATCAAGCATAAATTTTTATTACTTGATGAGTCGCGGAAACAAATATTGCTCGTGGATCAATTTGAGCCTAAAAATGATTGGGTAATCAAGTTGACGGATGGTGGAGTTTGGGATTTGCAACTTATTGGCGGTCACAAACTTCTTGTGGCGTTGACGGACAAGGGCGGATTTCGCGAGTATGATTTGCGTACCCGCCAAGTTGTGCGTGAAGTTGCTGATGCCAAATATAAGCAGACAATGACGGCAATCAGATTCCAAGACGGTAAAACACTTCTTGGTTGCAATAAATCAAAAGCGTATCAATTTTATTTGCTTGACGCTGATGGAAAGTTGATCAATGAGCTTCCAGCGGAAAGTAAGAAAAAGTCAATCAGAATTGCGAGGCGAACATCGCGAGGAACAATTTTATTTGGCTGCAATGATAATTGGGTCAACGAGATTGATTTGACGGGTAAGGTATTACGTGAGTTTAAAGTACCGGGATCGCGACATATTTATCATGTTATGGAGAAACCGGACGGTAATTTGTTAGTTGCGGGCGGATATGGTTGTTTTGTTGCGGAGTATGACAAGGACAATAAAGAAGTTCGGAAGTGGGGAGGTTTGCCGGCTCCTGATGGTTTGACTTTCATTTTCTTTTCAAAAATGCAGATTCTTAAAAACGGCAATTTGGTCGTCGCAACTTGGACAGGACACGGCGCAAATGATAGTAAAAAAGGAATACAACTTGTTGAATTTGACGCCAATGGCAAAGTCGTTTGGACTTGGCATAATCCCAAACTCGCAGGTTCAATAAACAACATCATTGTCCTTGACGATCTAGATACAAATAATTTCTACGAATGAACATACGCTCACGCTATAAATTGCGTGATTCAGGAGCGAAAAGCCTACTTTCCATAGGTAAGCAGGTGGCGATAAAGGAAATTTAAAGTGTAAACAGTTTAAAATCTACGATTCTGGTTATTTCACATGAAGTTTAAGGCTGTTTTCAATTGAATTAGAATCTGGACTATGGAAAAACTATCTTGGCATCCTGCATTTTGCGGCGTGATATTACAGCTTGTACTATAATTTGCGAGACTCAATAGCGTAAAAGCCTGTTTGCCGATAGGTAAGCAGGCGGAGGTAAATGAAATCTGAAGTGTGAGCAGTCTAAAACACTCCAATGAATCGATACAATAAATTTTAAATATTTCCATTGTATTTTTCATATTTGAATTTGGTTTGTATTTTTGTGCGAGACATGTGGCGAAATGGCTTTGAAGATATGAGAATTTTGAAGAGTAAATAAACATTTGGATTTTTATGTATTTTTTATCTGTTTTATTTTTTATTTCTTTTTTTGTAACGATAAATTGTGTTGCGTCGGAATCTGGTGCGGATTTTGAAGTTGGTACAATT